>NZ_JADMVE010000001.1:0-248311 GCF_015547515.1 Eubacterium sp. 1001713B170207_170306_E7 | reverse complement strand
GTGTCTGGGTCCCTTTTCGGTTGCTACCGCTTCGCAGTAGCACTGAGAGCGCCAGTCGCTCTTGCTCCCGGCTTGCGCCTGGACTCTTTTTCTTATCTGGATAAAAGGCAGAGTCTCGGACCCACCTCTCACAGAACCCAAAGAGCACGGCACATTTTTGCGCCGTGCTCTCTTTTTATGCTATAATACCTGCGTAACCACACATTAAATAAGGAAGTGACACAGAATGGCTAAAAAAGATAAGAACAAAACCAATGTCATGCGCATTTTAGATAAGGCAAAGCTCCCCTACACCCCGCACGAGTACGACCACGAGGACGGCGCGGTTGACGGCATCACCGTGGCGGCGCGCCTGGGCCAGAAGGTGGAGGAGGTCTTTAAGACCCTGGTGTGCCGCGGCCATTCCGGCGAGTACTGCGTCTTTGTGATCCCCGTGGCAGCGGCGCTGGATTTAAAGAAAGCTGCCCGGGCCGCCGGCGAAAAATCCGTTGAGATGATCCACGTCAGAGACATCAACAGCGTCACCGGCTATGTGCGCGGGGGCTGCTCCCCCATCGGTATGAAGAAAGCCTTTAAAACCGTTTTTGATGAAAGCTGCAAAAGCATTGAGCACATCATCGTGTCCGCCGGAAAGATCGGTTATCAGATTGAAATGGAGCCCGGGGCCCTCATCACCTTTGTGCGGGGCAGCGTGGCCGACATTGTGAAATAAAACCCGCCAAAGAAAGGAACCGCTTATGAACCCATACAACATTCTTATTGTGGAGGACGACGCAGACATCAACAGCCTGCTGGAAAAACTGCTGACCGGCGCCGGCTATCACGTCAGAGCCGCCTTTTCCGGCAGCGAGGGGAAAATGTGCCTGGAGCAGTACCAGTACGACCTGGTGCTGCTCGACCTCATGCTGCCCGGCGTTACCGGAGAGGCGCTGGTCGCCCAGATCCGCAGGTCGAGCACTGTACCCATTATCATTGTCTCCGCTAAGGCCTCTGTGGCCGACCGCATCGACTTGCTGAAGCTGGGCGCGGATGATTTTATCTGCAAGCCCTTTGATCTGGGCGAGGTCCTCGCCCGGGTCGAGGCCCAGCTCCGGCGCACCAAGGCCTTTTCAGAGGACGGCGGCCGCCCCGGCGTCTTAGCCTGCGGCGCCCTTGTCCTCGATCCGGACAGCATGGAGGTGCGCCTGAAGGACCAGCCCGTCTCCCTGACCGTCCGGGAATTTAAAATCCTGCACCTGCTCATGTCCCACCCCAAAAAGGTCTTTACCCGCGAAAACCTCTTTACCCAGGTCTGGGAGGACGCCTTTCTCGGCGAGGACAATACCGTCAACGTGCATATCAGCAACATCCGCAGCAAGCTCGCTAAAATCGACCCGGACGCCAGCTATATCAAAACCGTGTGGGGCATCGGGTTTAAGATGGAGAGCAGCAGCGCGCCGGCCTAAACTTCACTTTTTCTTAACTTTTGCTTGATACTCCCTTACAACTTCCACGCTATAATAAAGCCAACGAAAGGACAGGTGAACCACATGAAAACAACTGTACTCAAAACCCGAAACCTAACGAAAAAATACCATCATGTCCCGGCTGTGGAGGATATCTCGCTTTCTCTGGAAAAGGGCGAAATCTACGGCCTTATGGGCAAAAACGGCGCGGGCAAAACCACTTTGATCCGCCTGGTCACCGCACTGGCCCTGCCGGACGCCGGCGAGCTTGAGCTCTGGGGGCAGACCTCGGAAAGCGGGCTGAACGCCATGCGGCACCGCATTGGCGCCCTTGTTGAAGATTCCTGCTTTTATCCCTTTCTGAGCGCCCGCGACAATCTGGAATACTACCGGATACAGCGCGGCATCGCAGGCCGGGAATGCGTGGAGGAGGCTCTGGAAATGGTTGGCCTCAGCGATACCGGAAAGAAAAAATTCCAGAAGTTCTCGCTGGGCATGAAGCAGCGCCTGGGACTGGCCCTGGCCATCATGCACCGGCCGGACCTGCTGATTCTGGATGAGCCCACCAACGGGCTGGACCCTATGGGCATTGTGGAAATCCGGAATGTCCTGCTCCGGCTTAACCGGGAGCAGGAGGTTACCATTCTGGTTTCCAGCCACATCCTCTCCGAGCTCTCCACCATGGCCACCCGCTACGGCTTTATCCACAGGGGCCGCCTTGTCCATGAAATTACGGCCAGAGAGCTGGAAACCCAGTGCCGGGAATACCTTGAGCTGGTCGCGGATAATACCGAACGGGCCGCCATGGTCCTGGAAACCTGTCTGGACTGCCACGCCTACGAGGTTCTGCCCGACGGTGTCCTGCGTGTTTACAGCTTTCTGGACCAGGTGCCCCTGCTGTCACAGACGCTGGCACAAAACGGCGTTGGCCTTTATTCACTGACGCCAAAGGGCTCCAGCCTCGAGGATTATTTCATCTCAGTGATCGGAGGTGAAGAAAATGCTTAATTACATCAAGGCCGAATGCTTCAAAACCTTTAAGCGCGTTTACCTGCGCAGCACACTGCTGATCTTTGTGCTGCTGGCCATCGCTCTGAACCTGACGTTTTTCATCACTTTCCGCGGCGGCAGCTCCACCGAGGTTCAGGAGGTTATAAGGACCAGCCTCTCCGTCGTTGTGCCCATGCTGCTGATCATGGTGTACATGGTCCTGATCATAGTTGACATTGTTTTTTCTGAGGAATACAAGTACAAAACCTTTAAAAACACACTGTCCTTTGGCTTCACCAGAACCCAGGTCTATCTGGGTAAGCTGGCCGTCTCCATCATCGTGACAGCTGTCCTGTTCCTCATCACCCTTGCGGTGTACCTGGCCAGCCTGTTCCTGCTGCTGGGCTTTCCGGAGGATATGAGCCTGATTCGCCTGGTGTTTAACCGCATCGCCGTCGCCATTCCCCTGTATATCGGGGCCCTGTGCCTGTGCAACGCCTGTGCCTTTATCATCCCCAACAGCACGGCCTTCAGCTTTGTCTATATGGGCTTACTGATCGTGCCCTACCTCCTGTTTTACGCGCTGACGCTGCTGAACCCAGCTTTTATGCCTCTGTTCAGCATGGCTCTGGTCACGCCCTTTTACACCGCGATCATGGGGCTGGACATCAGTCTGTCCAACATGGGCAATATGATGGCCGTCGGCTTTAAGGTGGAGAGCATTGACAGCATCGCCAATGCCGCTGCCCTCCCGGCCGCCTCTGTGGCCTACTGCCTGATCCTCGGTCTGGCCTACGCGGCCGCCGCCACCCTGATCGGTCTGGCGGTTTACAGACGCCGGGAAATCCGGTAAAGGGAAGTGTGGAAATGAAAGCTTATATCAAGGCAGAGTGTTTTCGTATAATAAAACGGCCGGGTACCTGGCGCGCCATTCTGATAATATGTGTCCTGACGATTCCAATTTTGATTTTAAGCGGCTTTAGTACGTCGTATATGGGGCCTCAAAACGGAAGTTTCATTGTTCTCTCACTGGCGGGCATGCCAATTGCTTATGGCGCATACCTTATTCCTGTTTTTACAAACAGCGCCATTACAGAAGACCATCGCTTTCATACGTCTAAAAATGTCCTTGCTTTGGGGCTGTCTCGTACAAAGGTCTATTTCTCAAAGCTGGTCTCTGCTTTTATTACAATGCTTGGAACCTATTCAACCCTATATCTTTTATTGATCGGCATCAGCCATCTTATCTGGGGAATTTCCAACGATTCAGATGCTTACCGTATTCTTTTGTATCAGCTTCTTTCAGGCATTCCGGTTTGCTTTGGCGCGCTCTGTGTTTCCTGTGCTTTTGCGTATGGTTTTAAGCATGCTGCCAGCGCAGTCCTGGGATATTTGGGCTTTTTAATGCTTCCTTACTCACTCTTGCAGCTGCTTTACCGGGCAACGCACTTTAACTGGATTGAGCGGATCTATTATTTGCTGCTTGTTACGCCCTTTCACCGGGTGCTGGTGAATGATTTTGACCCGATACACAATGACGGCCCCTTTGGCGTTCTCTTTATTCATTCCAACGCCTTCCAGACTTTCCCCTGCGAAATCGCTTTATACTGCTTGATTCTCGGTTTGGCATACGCTGCTGCCGCAATCCCCATCGGCCTCTATATCTTTAAACGAAAAGAAATTTATTAGTCCGTTTTGATTTTGAAAGGAGTCAGAAACATGTCCCTTATCCTCATCTTTTTTATCGCCCTGTCGGCAGTTTTACTGGCTCTTTTGCTGCTTGAGCGCCGAAGCCTCAGCCGGCTCAGGGATGATCTGAGCGCCATCAACCGCGCCAGTGATGACACGCCCAACAGGCGGCTGGCCCTGCCGGCGCCGGGCCGCCCCCTGGAGGAGCTGGTCCATGAGATCAATACCCTGATGGACCAGAAGCAGGCCGTTCAGGTGGAATCCCTGCGGCGGGAACAGGAGCTCCGGCGGCAGATCGCCAATATCTCCCATGACCTGCGGACCCCCCTGACCGCCATACTGGGCTATACCCAGCTCCTCAAGGAGCCCGCCCTGTCAGACGGAGACCGGGCCGAATACCTGGCTGTGGTGGAAAAGCGCTCCCATACCCTCCAGACCCTGCTCACTGGCTTTTACGACCTCTCCCGCATGGAATCCAGCGAGTACTCGCTGAGTCTCTGCTCTGTGGCGCTGCACCCTGTTCTGTGTGAGCTGCTGGCCGCTTTCTATGAGGACTTTACAGACAAGGCCGTCCGGCTGCAGGCCGACCTTGAGGAAAACCTGCCCGAGGTCACCGCCGACCCCGGGGCCGTCACCCGCATATTCACCAACCTGATCCAGAACGCCCTGAGACACGGCGGGCAGCACCTGGAAATCCGCCAGTATGCCGAGGAAAACGCCGTGGTCACAGCTTTCACAAACGAGGCGGGCAGCCTGACCGGGCAGGACATCGCTTCCATCTTCGACCGCTTTTTCACCGCTGACCGGATGCGTACCGGACAGAACACCGGACTGGGCCTGGCCATTGTCAAGAACCTGGTAGAAGCCATGGGCCACCAGATCACCGCCAGCCTGGACGGCCCGCTTTTCAGCATCCGCATTTACTGGAAACGCATCTAAAAAGAGCACGGCACATTTTTGCGCCGTGCTCTTTTTTTAAGGCTGCACAACCATATTTTGGGGTGTTTTCCCCTCGGCTGCCAGGCGCAGATTATTCCAGCTGTCCCGGTGCATTTTATGGAAAACATGGTAGGTGGTGCCCGCCACATGGGGCGAGACCGCCAGTTTTTTCTCCCTTACCTCCTCGGGCAGCCTTAAGATCGGGTTGTCCAGAGTAAAGGGCTCGGGCGCCAGCGTATCGATTCCGGCTCCGGCAATGGTTCCGTCAAGCAGCGCCTGAGCCACGGCATCCTGATCCATGATCTCTCCACGGGCGGCGTTGATGAGGATTCCGGTTCGTTTCATTTTCCCTAAAAAGGCCGCATCAATAAAGCCCGTGGTCTCCGGTGTCACCGGCAGGTTCACACTCACAATATCCGAGGTTTCGAGCAGGGTATCCAGGCCGCAGTAGGTGACATTCCGCTCTATCTCCTCTTTCTCCGGCAGGCGGTGGCGGTTATAGTAGAGCATCCGGCATCCAAAGCCAGCCAGCCGCCTGGCTACCTCCCTGCCAATAGCGCCAAAGCCGACAATGCCCACAGTGCTGTCCCCCAGCTCCATGAGCCCGTCCAGGATAAACTGCTGCTTGGCAGCCGCCTGCCCGCCCTCATACACCCTGCGGGCGCCCTCCATAAAACGGCGCTGCAATGCCAGAATCAGCAGGATAATCTGCTCAGCAACAGCTCCGCTGTTGGCAGAGGCGTTATTGCACACATATACGCCCTTTTCTCTGGCCGCCTCCAGATCTATCCGGTTATAGCCCACGCCCTCCGACTGGATCAGCTTCAGGCCTGGCAGGTCTCGGATCAGGCCGCCGCTGACCGGCAGCACCGGATCGGCAAAGATGAACGCCGCGTCTCCGGCCTTTTCCAGGATTTCGGCATCGGTCATGCCCTGGGCAAAAACCAGCTCCCAGTCCTCTGGAATCTGGCTGAAATCTGTGTATTTTTCAATCCGCGCTCTGGCGGCTAAAACAATGACTTTCATTTTATCGCTTCCTTTCTTTCCACCATTGTAACGGTTCCTGCCGCTAATTTCAAGGCGCGTTTCTTAGGTTTTTTAAGCCCCTGTTTAATCCCTTGCTTTTGGGTATATTTTTAAAATAAGATGCACGCAGGGAAACCTGCAAATTCAAAGAAAAGAGGTTTAAGCCAATGTTTAGAGAAAAAGTCCGTGTGGTTCAGTACGGCTGTGGCAAGATGGCCAAGGTCATCATCCGTTATTTATATGAAAAAGGCGCGGAAATTGTGGGCGCCATTGATGTGAACCCCGATGTTGTGGGGATGGATATCGGCGATTTTGCCGAACTTGGCGTAAAACTGGGCATCACCATCAGCGATGATGCCGACGCGGTTTTAGACGATACCGACGCGAACGTCGCCATTGTCACCATGTTCAGCTTTATGGACGATATGGAGGAAGCCCTCGAAAAGCTTGCCAAACGCGGCATCAATGCCATCACGACCTGCGAGGAAGCCATCTACCCCTGGAACACCTCCCCGGCGATCACCAACCGCCTCGATGTCCTTGCCAAGGAAACCGGCTGTACCATTGCGGGTTCCGGCATGCAGGATATTTTCTGGATCAATATGATTGGTACCATCGCGGGCGGTGTTGACCGTATCGACCGCATCGAAGGCGCTGTGAGCTACAACGTTGAAGACTACGGCCTGGCGCTGGCCAAGGCCCACGGAGCCGGCCTTACCGCCGAAGAATTTGAAGAACAGATTGCCCACCCCGAAACACTGGAGCCCTCCTATGTCTGGAATTCCAACGAAGCGCTGTGCTCCAAAATGGGCTGGACCATCAAGTCTCAGACTCAGAAAAATGTCCCCTTCTTTTCCGACGAGGATGTCTATTCCGAGACTCTGGGCGAAACCATTAAGCGCGGCAATGCCATAGGCATGAGCTCTGTGGTCACCACTGAAACCTTCCAGGGACCTGTGATCGAAACCCAGTGCATCGGCAAGGTTTACGGCCCCAACGATGGTGATATGTGCGACTGGAAAATTTTCGGCGAGCCGGATACCACCTTCTATGTGGAAAAGCCCGCCACCGTAGAACACACCTGCGCCACTGTTGTCAACCGGATTCCAGCGTTGCTCAACGCTCCCGCCGGTTACTTTACCGTTGAAAAAATGGAGCCTGTGGAGTACATGACTTATCCGATCCAGTATTACGTGGATGAATTCTTCTAAGCTCTGAAAACCACAAAAACGGCATGACTTTTTCAGTCCTGCCGTTTTTTTCTGTTCAAATCCATGGGAGACGGAGCCTTTTTTCTTATCTGGATAAAAGACGCAGTCTCCGGCTGCGCCACTTCTTTTTCAGTCCTACCTTTTTTTATGCCCGTTTTACAGCTTTCCAAAATTTTTCAAAAACAGCGTGTTCAGAATGGCCCGGATGGCCTTCCACCAATTCTCACTGAGGATAAAGGCGTCGCCATATTGCGCCATGTTGTCGAACCAGGTCCATGTAATGCCCCAGACCCCGTCTTTCGGCTTGGTATCCAGCAGATACTGCAGCTCCTTCTCCACCATCTCCGCGTTGTCCTGATAAAAAACGCTGTCGGGGCTGTTGATATAATTGGAGGGGCGCACGCCGTACTGCTCCCAGACGGAGGGGTCCTGCCCGATGGCTCTTTTGATTTTTCTGCCCAGGACTTTTGTCAGAGCATCACAGTCATAGGTGTCAGGCTTCATCTCCCGGACGGCATCCAGGAGCACAATGTAGCCCTCCAGTCCCATTTCGCCGTAGCTCATCTCCTGCGTCAGCCTGTCCAGGAACGTATGGGTGAACTCAAGGGCTTTCTGGTAGAGCGGAGATTCCGGATCACCGTATTTCAGGATAAAGGCTGAAAAATTGGCCGTCACTCCGAGCGATTCCCTGCGGTTCATCTCCTCGCTGTAATTCCACCAAGGCGCGTGGGGGTAAAAATCATTGCCCGCCACAGTAAAACGCCAGCCGTACTCGGCCAGGTCCTTTTCGGCGTTCAGGTATTTCCAGATTCCCTGATAAACCGGATGGTTCATATCGTCAAAGCCAATACGCCTCAGCAGCCCCAGCGCGTGGTCGGTGCTCGTGGGTGTGGAGTTTGGATTCCAGTTGTCCGGCTCCAGGACATGCCCAAAGCCGCCATCCTCATTCTGGTAGTCCAGCAGAGCGTCGGCGACCGCCTCCTTTTCTCCGTTTTCAAAAAAATACTGCCAGAGGCACAGGTCCACATGCCGCGCGTTGCGGTATATCCAGGTCTTAATTTCGTGATAAAAGGTTTTCTGCATTTTGGTCTTTCCTTTCGTTGTTTATACCTGCTATTATACCATCTCAGATTCTCTGCACTTGTAAAAAAGCGACATTCTCCGCGCCAATTAAAAAAGGACGCTGTCCTGAAACAGCGTCCCCCAGCCTGATCCGGGACCGGCGCAAAAAAAGCCGGTCTGCCCAGCTTACAGGAAGCGGACCTTTGAACCGTCTCTCGGCTTTGCCTCCGGCGCTTCATCCGGATAGCCAAGGGCCAGGCCGATGATAAACTCATAGCCCTCCGGCGCGCCGATTTTTTTCATCATGGCGGCGCCTTCCTCACTGGTCATATAATCTAAAATCATACCGATAATACAGGTGCCCACTCCCATGGATTCTGCGGCCAGCGCCATGTTCTCAACGGTGATGCCGCCGTCCACATAGCGCCACTTGTTGGCGGGATCGCCCACAATAAAGGCAAAGGCCGATGCGTGGTAATAAACCGAATAATTATCCGCGGACAGATCGTAACGGCTGCCGTGCTCGTTGGCATAGGCCTTGAAGCCATCGTTCATTTCCTTTAGCAGGTCTCTGTCCTGAACCATGATAATATCACAAGACTGCTCGTTCCGTCCGGTCGGGGCCTGAAGGGCGGCCTCCATAATGGTTGCCAGCTCGTCCATTCCGACGGATTCCGCCTTGTATTTCCGGATACTCCGGCGGTTTAAGATACTGCTCATGGTTGGATTTGAGATCATTTGAATAGTTTCCATCGTTACCTCCGTTATTTTATAATTGCATCGGGCATATTTTCATTCACCCTAAGCTTATTATATCACATTTGTAAAGCCGCGGCCGGCTATGAGAGCACTGCGGCCGCCAGATTGCCGCAGAGGGCATAAAACACGACCAGCCCCTCGGCGAAAATGGCCAGCAGGGTTACCGGGATGGCCAGCCCCCTTGCTTTCAGGGTATTCTCTACCCACACCAGCCCCTTTGCCAGAAAGTACATCAGCGGTATAAGCGCGGTGATCACATAGCGCCCCTGGGGCTGGTAGTCCGACGCGTAGGAATACCAGATGCTCAAACCAATGGGCAACAGAATCGCCAGGACCAGCGTGGCGGTCCACAAATGGCCGCGCGGACCTTCCGTTTTCCGCGCTTCCTTAAACCACCAGAGCAGAAAACCAATGCCCGCCACGCCAAATATTCCGGTCAAAACCACATAGGCAATTTTTGACATGGGGATGCTCATAAAACCAAAGTTGCCCAGAAAGCTGATATAGGTCACAAAGACCCAAGGCGGGCTCAGCTTATCCATATTCTGGTAAGGCGTAAACAGCATTTGCAGAACCGAGTAGCCTGAGCTCATGGGCGTCACATGCTGCGAAGGCTTATAGGCTGGCTGCGCCAGCTGTTCTGCCAGAGTCGCGCTTGTCCGCATACCCAAAAAGTCACCGTCGTGCAGCAGGGCGCTTCGCACAAACCACCAGCCTGCCAGCAGGGCGCAGATCCCGATGATGACCAGCCCCATGCCCAGAAACTTTTTGAGCGGCCTTTTTTTGCGGTTTATCAGATAATCGCCCGCATACAGCACCACGCTGCACAGAATAAAGCCATAGGCATTGTAGTAGGACAGAAAACACAGCGAGAGGCCGATTCCCAAAACCACACAGCTTTTTAAATCCCAGTGGCGCTTCATGCCCAATATCCAGGAATAAAAAATGAGCGCTGTGGAAAACAACGCCAGCGTGTCATTATTGACATAGGCGGAAATAAAAACAAACTGCGGCAGAAGGCAGATCAGCACTGCGAAAAGATAGACGCCCTTTCCATGAAAGCACTTTCTTCCAATGGCCAGCACCAGCACCACCGTGCCTGTGGCAATGAGCGTGTTGGCAAAACGAGCCGCAAGATAGAGCTGATCCTCCGCCATGCCAAAGAGCGCTCCCGCGTGCATAAACACCGCTGCGATCTGGTAGGCAAAAATCGGCTGGTAGGCGTAGGACTGCCCCCAGAGAGGATTGACAATTTCCGGCTCATTGCCGAGAGGCAGCACCCCATTTTTAAAAATAAAGTGGGCAATATCGTACCGCATATCCTCATCCGGCGCGTTGTTATAGGGGATCAGCTGCGACCAGGCAAAATAGAAAAAGAAGCAGAACAGAACAAAGAAAACTTCCCGCCGGTAGGTTTTGAAAAAGGCTTTAGTCTGCGTCATGATCCTGCCCCCTTCCGAATACCAGGCTGCACCAGAACGCCAGAAAAGCCGCAGTGGCAAGCACCAGCGCCCCATTCAGCACAGCGTTTCCTGTTTTGAACAAAAAAGGGATCACAATATAGAGCAGCAGCAAAACCAGCAATGCCGTCAATATTTTTTTCATCGGTTACCTCCTAGCTTAAAACAGCGCAAAAACCATAATGCCCACGATGATCAGCACATTGCCCAGGATCTTTCTCCGGCTGAGCTTTTCCTTTAAAATAAGTGTCCCCAGAACCGCCACATAGATATAGCCCGTTGCCTCGAGCACCGGCCCCAGTGACAGCGGCACTCCTTTATAGGCGAAAGTAGTCAGCAGCGTGGACGCCAGAAAGATGGTATAGGCGGTGATGACCATGGGGTTCAGGTATTCTCTGATAATGCTCGCGTACTTAACCTCCGCGCTTTTTTTCAGGATAATCTGGGAAATGGAGGAGATGAATACAGAAACCAGAAATAAAATGGTATAAAAAAGCATATTATTCATCATCACTCACCACCAGATAAATGCCCGCGATAATGATGACAGACCCGACCACCATGGAAACCCGGAGCGTCTCGCCAAAAAAGAGCATGCCCCAGACAATGCCCCAGATAATCACCACCGCTTTGTTGGCAAAGGCCACTGTCAGCGGCATCCGCTTAAGCACCTGCTGCCACAGCAGCGCGTAAACTGCCAGAATCACCAGCACAAGGCCATAATAAATAAAAAAACGCGGCGAAAGAAATTCCTGGGCCGCAGCCGCCTTTGAGCACACAGAGGAAAAGGAGTAGACCAGCAGGAGCGCATGGAGAAAGACAAAATCCTTAACGTGTATCTTTTCCATTTTTTTCATCCTTGATATTTAATGTATTGCGCACCACATACTGCGGCGCGTTGTTCTGGCTGATGTAAATCCGGCCGATATACTCGCCCACAAGCCCCAGCATCACCATGATCATACCGCCCAGAAAAACAGTGGCGGCCATCAGCGATGCCCAGCCCGTGACCTCGCTGGGCTCAACAAACTGCATAACGATTGTGTAGACGCCGTAGACAAAGCCAACCAGCGCAATCAAAAAACCCAGAACCGTGGCAATTCGGAGAGGCTTGACCGAAAAGGCGGTAAAACCATCCAGCCAGAGGGAAAACAGCTTGCCGATGGTATAGCCGGATTCGCCCGCCTCCCTTTCCTTATGGGGGATCTCTACCACGCTCACCCGCTTGGTAACGCGCATGAGCAGCCCGTCGATATAGGGAAAGGGCTTATCGTACCGCAGCACCTCATCAATGACAAAACGCCTGGCGCAAAAATAACTGGTAAAAACCAAATGTCTGGGCTTGCCGATCAGAGCATCTGCCATCATATCGTTGACCTTGGAGCCGAAATTCCGGAATGCGCTGTGCTTTTTTTCAGGATACTTGGCGTAAATCACATCGTCACCCTCGTGCACCTGGTCCACCAGCTTATAAAATTCTCGGGGATCGGTCTGGCCGTCATCATCCAGGTTGATGATCAGGTCGCCGGTCACATAGTGGTAGCCCGCCATAATGGCAGAGGCCTGCCCAAAGTTCCGGGCCAGGTTTACCACCCGCACCCTTGGGTTTGTATCTGCCAGACGCATTAACACCTCATAGGTGTTGTCCGGCGAGCAGTCATTGACCAGAATGATCTCATAATCGTAGCCGGGCCGCTGTCGGACCGTTTCGTCGATCTCACGCACCACGCACGCGATGGTGTCCTCGGACCGGTAGCAGGGAATGACAAAGGACAGTTTTTCGTTAATCGGCATCGGCGTACATCCTCTCCTTTTCAAAAATATAAAAACCATAACGGCTTGAGCTGTCTGTAATCTGATGGTTATCCAGCTTTTCCGGCAGGGAGGTGCACACAATCCGATGTCCTGCCGCGGTTTTCATGGCCTCGTAGTCGGCCAGATCCTCCGGTCCGAAAATAAAACGGATTTCGACCGGCGCGGGATCGTGGATAATTGAAAAATCCGGCACCCTGCCGCAGGCTATATCCACCACCATGCCCACAAAATCATAGCCGGTGGACAGCGGCACCAGATGTGAGCCAATACAGTCGCCACCCATACGGCCGCCAATCTCGACAATGCGGATAACACCGTTTTTCTGGATAATGATTTCTGAGTGGGACGCGCCAAATTTGATTTTGAGGGTATCCAGCGCTTTTTTGACAGTGGTGATGATCTGATTGCGCAGAGCGGGTGTGACCTCCGCCGGCTGCAGATGTCCCTTTTCGATAAAGTTGGGGGCGCCGGTGGTTCTTTTTTCGGTCAGCGCCAGAAACACATGCATCCCCTCATAGGAAATACATTCGACGCTGTACTCTCTGCCCTCCACAAATTCCTCGATCATCACCTTCTTCTCAAAGGAATCCTCCAGTGCTTTGTGGATGGCGGCCTCCAACGCGTCGGGCCGCTCAACCTTTGTGACCCCCCGGCTTCCGGACCGGTCTGTGGGCTTTACAATCAGCGGGTAGGCCAGCGCCACATCCTGCGGCCGGGTGGTTTCATCCCCTTCCATAAAGCAGGGAATCGGGTCATCCGCTTCCTTAAAGGCGCGGCGCATGGCATATTTGTTGGTGCTGAGCTGCGCCGAGGCCATGGTGTTTCCCCGAAGCCCCAGGGCTTCGGCCACATAGCTGACTGTCAGCGACGCCAGATCTGAGCCGATGGAGCAGATCCCTGAAATCCCCTCCGCCCTGCAGATTTCCAGAATTTCCTCTTTTTCCACAATACTGACCGGGTGGAAGACATCCGCGGTCTTTTCTCCAATGTCTCCCGCTTCCCAGGCAAAAACATGGGTTTCGTAGCCCTTTTCCTTTGCCTTCAGAATCAGCGGATTTTGAAACTCGCTGGCTCCGATTATCGCTATTTTCTCCTTCATTCTTACGGTCTCCTTCACATTCACACCCGATAAAAGTCTTCGACGGCTTCAATCACCCGGTTCTGGTCTTCTCTTGCCAGTCCGTAGTACATCGGCAGCCGCACAATCCGCTCGCTTTCTTTTGTGGTGTAGCGGTCCTCGCCGCTGAACCGGCCAACCTTCAGCCCCTCGGGTGCGGTATGCAGCGGGATATAATGAAAAATCGCCTGGACTCCGGCCTGCTTCATATGCGCCATGAGCGCAGTTCTCTCCTCAAGATCTTTTGCCTTGATATAAAACATATGGGCGTTATGCGTACATTCCTCTGGAATATAGGGCAGCTCGATCTGTTCTCTCCGGGCAAGGGGCTGGAGCGCGTCATAATAGTAGTCCCAGCTGGCCAGGCGGTCGTTGTTGATCGTATCGGCGTGTTCCAGCTGCGCCCACAGGTAGGCGGCGTTCATGTCGCTGGGAAGATAGGATGAGCCGTGGTTCACCCAGGTGTATTTGTCGATCTCACCCCGGAAAAAACGGCTTCGGTTGGTCCCCTTTTCCCGGATGATTTCAGCCTCTTCTTTATATTTCAGGTCATTGATCACAATGGCCCCGCCCTCTCCCATGCTGTAGTTTTTGGTCTCATGAAAGCTAAAGCAGCCAAAATCTCCCAGGGTGCCGAGGGCCTTTCCCTTGTAGGTGGACATCACACCCTGGGCGGCGTCCTCTACTACCTTAAGACCGTGGGCGGCTGCGATGCTGTTAATGGTATCCATCTCGCAGGAAACACCGGCGTAGTGCACCGGGACAATGGCGCGGGTCTTCGGGGTAACCGCGGCTTCGATCTGCTTTTCATCAATGTTCAGCGTATCGGGCCGGATATCCACAAAAACAATGCGCGCGCCCCTCAAAACAAAGGCGTCGGCGGTGGACACAAAGGTGTAGGCAGGCATGATGATCTCGTCGCCCGGCTGTATCTGTAAAAGCAGCGCGGCCATCTCAAGGGCATGGGTACAGGAGGTGGTCAGCAGTACTTCGGGCGCATTGCAGCTTTTTTCCAGCCAGGCCTTGCATCTGGCTGTAAAGGCGCCATCTCCGCTGATCTGCTGATTGTCGATTGCCTCCTTTATATATTTAAATTCATCCCCCATAAAGGGCGGTTTGTTAAATGTAATCATATTGTCGCCTCGTTCGTTTATTTCTCACGTTCCCTATTATACGTCATATAAAAAGACGGGTCAAATTCAACTCAAAAAAAGATCCGAAATTCAGATCTTTTTAACGTTTCCTTAAACTATTCTGTTTCCTGTTCATCATAGGCATTGAGCGCCACCTCCAGCGCATCCAGAACCGCCAGGCCTACCGCGGGCAGCCCAACCAGCACGGCGTCCCGGACTTCATCCCTGCTCGCGCCTGTCTGCTTTGCCATCATCACATGAAAGGCCAGCCCGCCGGTCATCTGGGCCGCGGCCAGAGCCGAAATATAGGCCAGCGCATGGGTCTTTTTGTCCAGCACGCTGCTTTCTGCCATTGTCTGCACAAGCTGCGAATAAGCCTTGCCCACCTCGCCCGATTCTTCCATAAACATCTGAAATCCTGTGGTTACCTTCATAATCAACGCTCCTTTTTAAATGATATAACTATTTTACGCCCGTTTTCTTTAGTTTGTCCTGTGTCTGAGATCCAGATATGCCCGTGCTTTTGGGCTACTCCCAACGCGCAAAATGTGCTAAAATAAAAATAAAAAGGAAAAAAGCTGTGTTTGAAATCTGCAACCTGAAATTTAAAGACATTCTGGACATCGAATCGCTGATCATCGACCGTCCCATCACCTGTATTATCGGCTCCTCGGGCAGCGGAAAAACCACGCTGCTCAAGCATTTGAACAAGCTTTACACACCGGACAGCGGGGCTGTTTTTTACAACGGCCGCGACCTGGCAGATGTCCCGGCTGTTTCTCTGCGCCGTGAGGTGGTCATGCTTGGCCAGACCCCGGTGATCTACAACGGCGATCTGGAAGAAAACCTGCAGGCCGGCCTCCGCTTTTCTGAGAAGCTCCCGGCGCCGAGAGACCGGCTGCTAAAAGCACTGGAGCGGGTCAAGCTGGACAAGCCGCTGGACGACCCCTGCATCAGCCTGTCCGGCGGCGAAAAGCAGCGGCTCTGCCTGGCCCGCGTCATGCTCATGGACGCGGAGATCTATCTGCTGGATGAGCCCTCCGCAGCGCTGGACAAGGAAACCGAGCACTTTATCATCACGAATCTGGCCGATTTTGTGCTGCGTGAAAAGAAAGCCCTGATCATGGTCACCCACTCAGAGGAGGTCTCCAGCCTTTACCCCGGGGGGATCGTCCGCATCGAAAACGGCCAGACAGGAGGCTACGCCCATGAATAACAGCACCGTTATGGATCTTTCCATCTTCAACCTCGCCATCGCCTATATTTTTGTACTGGTGCTGCTGGTCATCTTTAAGGCAAGGGACATCAAACGTGAAAAGATGATTCTTATCGCCACCACCCGCATGACGCTCCAGCTCACTGTGATGGGCTATATATTAATGTATGTTTTTGAAAATCCAAGCTGGTGGCTGACACTGCTGATGCTCTCTGTCATGGTCGGCTTTGCCATTTTTAACGCTTTAAAGCGTGTAAAAACACCCATGAACAAAAAACTCAAACAGCTCATTGCCCTGTCCATGACAGCCGGCTACGGCATCACTGCGATGATCTTCATGCTGGCAGTGCTGCATGTAACGCCCTGGTTCAATCCCCAGTACATTATTCCTATCTCAGGGATGATTGTCGGCAACGCCATGACCGGCATTGCCCTCGGCGCCAATAAGCTGTGCAGCGCCATGCTCGAAAGACACGACCAGATCGAAAGCGCGCTCATGCTGGGCGCTACCCCACGCGCCGCAACCAGAGACATTGTCAACGACGCCTTTGACAGCGCCATTCTGCCAACCATGAACAATATGCTGACCATGGGCATTGTCTCTCTGCCGGGCATGATGACCGGACAGATCCTCTCCGGCACCTTTCCCTTAACCGCCATCAAATACCAGATCGGCATTATGCTGGCCATTCTGGGCTGCACGGCCATCACGGTGGTCCTGTTTGTCACCCTGGGCTATAAAACCTTTTTCACCAAAGACGCCCAGTTCATTGACAGCCTCCGGTAGTCTCAGCCTTTTAAGCTTCAATATATTTTATCTGCCGCAGCGGCATCACCGCTGCGGCTTTTTACGCTGAAAAAATGAAAACTTTTGAAAACACCTTGACATTTAAGCATTCTCTGATAAAATTATAAATGCTATTAGTTTTAAGTTAAAGTTATTTTGAATTTCAAATGAAAACAGAGAGGAATTATCCATGTCTATAAAAATTATTACCGATTCAACTTCCGATATTTCACAGGAGGAGGCCAGAAAGCTGGATGTCTCCATTGTCCCGCTCAAGGTTATCGTAGGCGATAACCAATACGATGAAGGTGTGGACATCAGCATCGAGGAATTTTATCCGATTCTCGAAAGCTCCAAGGCCCTGCCGACCACCTCCCAGCCTACCCCTACCCAGTTTCTCCCTTATTTTGAGGACGCTAAAAAGGCCGGCGACGATGTCATTGTGCTGCTGCTGTCCAGCAAAATCAGCGGAACAGTCCAAAGCGCGACGCTGGCCAAAAACATGGCCGAATACGACCGCATTCACATCATTGACACCCTAAACGCCAGCATGGGCCTGCGCCTGCTGGTCGAATACGCTGTCAACATGCGGGCTGAGGGGAAAACGGCCGGGGAGATTGTCTCTGTGCTCGACGAAGCCCGCCACCGCCTGGTCCTGCTGGCCATGGTCGACACCCTGGAATATCTGCAGAAGGGCGGCCGTCTGGGCAGGGGAGCGGCCACAATGGGCTCGCTGCTGCGGATCAAACCCATTGTCACCCTGAACCAGGGCGGCCTCGAGATGCTGGCCAAGGCCCGGGGCTTAAAAAACGGCAATAAGATTCTCTCCGAGCAGATCGCCAAGGCCCAGGGACTGGACCCCAATGTGCCGGTTTATCTCGGCTATACCCGGGACAAGGAGCAGGTCATGGACTTTAAAACCCAGGCCATCCGCGACCACCACCTGGACAAAATCGAAATGCACCCGGTCGGCTGTGTCATCGGAACCCATACCGGCCCCGGCGCGGTCATTCTCGTCTTTTTAAAGGCAAAATAACCCTGTAAAGCGAAAACACCCGGCAGAACCTCAACTTTTGGTTCTGCCGGGTGTTTTTTATGGGTTAACTGGCTAAAATCGGTCTCAAGAGCAAGCCGAACTGTTCCTCGATCCGGGGCCCCGGAAAGTTTAAAAGCGGCAGGGACAGCTGCATGCTGTTGATAAAAAGGGCCAGATGCCGGGCAAACGCCGCGGTGTCGGGCAGAACAAACTCGCCCTTTTTAACCCCGTACTCTAAAATTTCACGCAGCATTTCGGAAATGCCGTCAAACTGCCACTGGAAGATCACACGGTCATCGGGATTTTCCAGAAAGAACTCATAGGCGGCGTTGGACAAGGTGGTGCACTCTTGCTCGAAGGCACATTTCTGCCGCTTCATGTAGGAAAACAGAATATCCCTGGCGGACATTTCCTCCCAGATGGCCACCTCCACGCGCTCCAGCTCCTCCCTGGCGTCACGCTGGAACAGCGCGAGAAAAATCTCACGGGTCGATCCGTAATAACGGTAAAGCCCACCCCGGCTGATGTCGCAGGCCTCCACAATGTCTTTCATGGTCACGGCGGCAAAGCCTTTCCGGATAAAAACATCCCGTGCCCTGTCTAAAATGTAATTCCGTTTCATATCAGCCTTCAGTGTACTCATAAACCCTCCAAAACGACATACGTGTCACTTTTTATTATAAGTTTTATCGCTGCGTTCGTCAAGCAGGGCAGGAGTAGTTTTTTGTCCTTTACAGGTGATAACCCGGTCCACCACAATGCCCTTTCTGCGGCAGTAGTCCACCGTGACCTCGTATTGTATGCGGATAACCTCGTACAGGCTTTGCTCCAGAGCTTCCGCATCCTCTTCAAGATACGCGTTGAGCGCCCGCTCATAGCTCTCCATAATGGCGCTGACCCTGTGGCTGTAATCATAATCCGCGGTCTGCCTGTAATGGCTGCCCTTTAGCATGATGTTCTCAAGCTGCATATAAATGTGCCGCAGCGTGGGCGACTCCATCTGAAGAATCATCTCATTAAACAGAGGGATCGGCGAGTGGTAGGTTACGGTTTTCAGCCGGCTCTCTTCCTGGCCGTCCCTGTTTTTTTGTTTTCCCTTCAGTGCCTCGCGGACAAAGGTTTTATGGGTGAGCAGCAGTGCGGCCCGGGCGTCCAGCAGGGTTTTCAGATCATCTAACATCTGTTGCACCGGTATTTTTTCCTGCTCGATTCTGACAGCATCTCTTTTGATGACCACTGCCTTTTTCCCCTGTGACCGCTCAACTATCCCGGTTTCCTCCAGAACGCAGAGCGCGCTTCTGGCCGTTTTGACCGAAACCTGGAATTCTTCCCGGATCGCATTGAGGGATGGAATCGAGTCCCCGAGCTGATATTCGCCGATTTCAATGCGTTTCAGGATCACATTGACAATGGAATCTGTGAGATTATGGCGCTCGCTGCTGATAAACCAGTAAAAAGGCACCTGCTCCTCTGCGCCCAGCTTATCATTATAGCTTTGGGAATACGCCACAAACGCGCTGTCTCCAAACACCTCACCCAGCCCCTGCTGCAGCTTATCCCGGTCGCCCTCCTCCATTCCCTGAAAAAAGAGGCTCAGGTATGGTAATGACCATTCCTTAAAATCCACCAGCATTTTTTCCTCAAAAATAATGGAAAAAATCCCGGTAAACTGGATCATCTGCTGATAAAGCTCTTTGACAAGCGGGTTTTTCTGCGTTTCCAGAAGCTCGATCCAAAAGCGGCTGAAGCAGATGACAATATTTCTTCCCCGGGCCTCCCGGTAATCCTCGTAGAGCTGCTTGAACCGCGTGATATTTTCCGGGCCGCCGTTCAGCGCCGCATCAATCATAATATCTGAAAAAAACAACGATGTGGCCCGCATGACATCCACAATGGAACCGACACGCTTCGACATAAAGCTCCAGTAAAACTGTGAATTATCATCATGCTGCATATCAAAAGTGACAACAGTCCCCTTTCCCTGAGAGGTAATGACCATGTTATTTAAGGCCAGCATCTGGATGGCTGTCCGAATGGTAATCTCAGCGACATTATACGCTTCGGCCAGCTGCTTTCTGGACGGCAGAACATCGCCTTTTTTTAACTTTCCTGTCATGATTCTAAGCAGCAGGTTTTCATACACATAGGTCGCCAAATTTGGGGCGGCTAATTCACTCATATTCTGTCCTCCGGTTCCAGACTGCGTACATTCAATAGCCTTGATTATACCATAATCATTCTAAAAAGCCTATACTATTAAAAATATTATTTACACCCCATCCCGCAGGCAATAAAAAAACTCCCCCAAAGCAGAACACACAGCTACGATACCCCCGTTTATTTGTGCTTTTCCTGTTTTGTTGGAGTTAAAAAACACAAGTCTCGCTCATGTTTTTGGCAGATCGTCTGTCAGCATCCCTGCGGGCACGGCCTTGCGTAATAACAGCCCTGTACCCGGTCACACTGATGTTGTCTTAATAAGGTTTCCTCTTCCCGGCGCTCTGATGCAGCGTCTTTTATCCTTATAATCCAAGCAGATATATTATACCGGATTTTCTTTTGCAGTGCAATCTTAAAATAAAAAATCATATCACCATTTATGCGGTGATATGATTCTTCAGATTAAATCGTATCATTACTGAATTTATTTCGGGGCAAAATCCCAAAAATTCAATGCTGTTGATTCCGATTTTAATAATATGTCTGATATTCAACCGAGGGCTTGTTTCTTAATACAAAGACAAAGAAAGGCTCTGTAACCGGGAATATTATACTTAAAATCAGAAATACCAGCGCCTGATTGGAAGTGCCGTAGAGACGGTATAGTCTGTAATGCGCCGCAAAAGCATAGATGGTATAGGCAACCCCATAAAGGTATCCGATAATGGGAATAAAGGCGATGGCCGGTACCAGAATAAAGCCGATGGGCAGTAAAACATGGGCGTTTGTAATTTTGGCGCTGCCGAAATAGACGCGGCGGTCAATGAGCATCCCCAGCAGATAAAGCTGGGCGATGGGTATCCACGCTGTCCAGGCGTGGGTTAATCCCCTGTTTTTTGCCATCCGGTAATAGGCGTACGCTAAAAGCAGGTACAGCGCAATACCGATCAAAGCTGAAATAATGGCCACAACGCCGGCCGCAGCGCCGAAAAGCGCGGTCATAAAAGTATTTAAAGTATTATTTGCACTATAATAATCGAGTGATTCCATTTTTAACCTCCTGTGTAAGTCTTAAGAATAATATACCCTGATCTTTCCATGGAAATCATGCACACTGTCATACCGCCCCGCCGCAAAACAAAAAAGAACAGCGAGCGCTGTTCTTGTCTTTAAATATTTTATCGATCGCTTTTCAGGCTACCCCTATTCCTCTCCGTCCATATTCTGGATAAAACGGACACCGTCCTCTAAATGGGCAATGGCGATGGCGACATACTCTTCAAAAGCCTTCCCATAACTGGTCAGTACCACATTTCTGCCTTTTTTCCTGAACAGAGGAACGCCGAGCTCCTTCTCCAGTCCCGCAATCGCATAGCTCAAGCTTGGCTGACTGATGTTAAGCTCTTTGGCGGCCTTCGCATAATGTTCCAATCCAGCCAGAGTTTTAAAGTAATATAGATGATTAAGATTCATTTTTTCCGGCCTTTCAATAATTTCTTGAATGTATTGATACAATTATACAGAATTCTAGAGATAATGTCAAAAAAAGATATGAAAATAGAAACTTTTTCGAGTATTTCTTCCTTATTTTCAATAAAAATACCAGAGAATTTAGCTTTACGCATCTTTCTCTGGCTTAATGTGTTTAAATCAATCGTCCATTGCAAACTTGGTTTCCAGCTTTTCCTTTACTGCTTCAAGATCATCATCGGCTTTTTCAACATCCATTTTGGCGACCTTATAATCTCTTTCAGAAAGCTTCTGGTTCTGGTAGTCTGCCTCTATCTGGTTTTCATAATCATCAATTTTTTGATCCAGAGTGTTGATTTCCTGCACAATCTCGTTGAACTGCTGCGTTTTTTCATTCATGTCATTTTCAATGGGTACAATCGCATCCACTCTCTCTGAGATTTCCGAGGTTTTACGCTTAAATTCATCAATTGTGCTGTTGTTAGCGGCTTCCTGATCCATTTCCTGGGTTCTGCTGTTGGGATCTTCCGCGCTTTCGCCTGAGGGCTGTGTCATGCTGCAGCCAGCTCCCAGAAATAACAAGGTGATCAGAAGCAGCACTAAAACAAAGGATTTTCGTTTCATGGCTTTTCTCCTTTTCATTAATACTGTTTTTGATATACCCTGTTTCTTTCCAGTTTAAACTAGTTGAACATTTTAAAAATGTTCAGCATCACCGTATAGCTTTCCCCGGAGAGCTCATTGATCAAGGCTGAAACCGACGGACTTTCATATTGGGATGGATCATAAAAGTTAGCGGCAAACTGGACGAGAATGCTTTCCTCCCGGCCAAGCTCTCCGTCTAAGACCTTCGCAAAATCTATGGCTGAATCGTTCATACAGGGCTCTGTCTTAGCCATCAGCTCAGGGGTTGAACTGAAAATATAAGCGCTGACCAGGTATCCTGGCGCCTGGTATACTCTGCCATTGCGTCTTGCCATATCCTTAAATCTTGCTTTGTGAAAATTGTTTAAAAAATAACCGTCATTAAAATTCATCTCTGCCTCCTGAAGAAGTGTTTTTTTCATTATAGCACTGCCCGGTTCTCCTTAACAAGATACATTTTAGTTCATAAAGGACACACAAATGCCAAAATGTGTGTTATAATATATGGACTGTTAAATGTTTACATGCGAATAGGAGGCACTACACCAATGGGGCAGTTGTTAATTGCATGCGAAACCTTGAAGGATGAAATCCAAAAGGTAATGGATTTACATCAGCTGGAAATCCCTGTTCACTGGATGGGAAACTCACTCCATGCCGCTCCGGACCGCTTACGGGAAGCCCTGCAGGAAGTCCTCAACACCATCACGGACCTCGACCAGGTCCTGCTGGGTTACGGCAACTGCGGAAACGGCCTTGTAGGCATTTCGTGTCCCGGCGCCGCCATGGTGATTCCCCGTTTTGGCGACTGTATTGATATGCTCCTGAGCGGCAACCCAAAGCTGGATGAGATACGAAGCGATACCTATTTTCTGACAAGGGGCTGGCTCCGCGGCGAAAGTCCTGTGACAAAGGACCTGAGCTACCAACTTAAACGCTACGGAAAGGAGCAGTCAAAAAAAATCATGCAGGTACTCTTTAAAAACTATACCTACATGATGATGATCCAGACCGGCTCCTACGACATATCGGATGTCCAGGAGGAGCTCGACGCGTTCTCGGCCCTTACAGAGCTTGAGCTCATTGAGGGCGAGGGCAGCCTGACCATTCTGGAGCAGTTGCTGACAGGTCACTGGGCAGAGAATTTCTGCGTTATTCCGCCAGGGCAGCCGACAACGCTGGAGGACTTCAAAGCGCTTAACTTATGAAAAAAACTCCGGCGCCGGCAGCGGATGCCGGGCCGGAGGCTTGCGAACCCTCAGGAGACGACCGGTAAAATTTACCGGTCGTCTCCTGTTTATTCTACTGTGATCACTTCAACGGGACAGCCGTCCGCGGCTTCCTGAACACTGTCTTCCAGATTTTCCGGAATTTCTTCCATAATGACCTCGGCTACGCCGGAATCATTCATTTCAAAAACCTCAGGGCAGACCTGTGTACATAATCCGCAGCCAATGCAGCCACTTTCATCAATACTTACATTCATGACATTCAATCCTTTCTGAATCAATTCAACTGACAATTTATAATTACCCTTTTAAGGCCTTGTCAAACTGCTGCTCCAGAAAATTTCCTGTCTTTTGAGAAAACGCCTTATTTAATCAAGGCTTTCTCGATTTCACCCACATACAGGGTGTGGTAGTCCTTATCGGCGTACCACTTTTCATCGAGCTCCGGCCCGGCGGTAAAGCCTTCCGGACCCATCGGCAGCGCGTAGAGCTTTTTGCAGATCAGAGCGAGATTCCCTTCTTTAAAGTAAGGAGCCGTATCCGGCACCAGTGTCAACCCGCTTCTGGCGATCTTATCCTCATCCCGGCCCGAGACAGAGCCCAGATAGCCCAGCTCCTTTTTATAGCCTTCATCGAAGAAGGTCAGGGAAAAATGTTCTGAACTGTCCACAAATTCCCTGGTAAAGCGGCTTTCCCGGATGACGATAAAAGCGACATCCTTTCCCCACATAACTCCCAGGCCGCCCCAGCCGGCGGTCATAGTGTTGGCTTTCCCGGCCTTTTCGGCAGTAATCAGCATCCAGTCCTTCGCGATACGCTTAAAGGGGTTGAGGGATAAATCCCCGGTTGTTATTTCTTTATAATCAGACATTCTGTATCACTCCTTTATTAAAATTATTAACCATTATAAACCTTCCGGCTTAAAAAGTATACCCGTATCAAAAAATCATTAACCACCGGAAAATCCGGTGGTATGAACCGGCCCTGAAAGGGCATTTTGCTATGGTGCCCTTCCGGGCTCTGAAGATTTGACAGCCATAGCGCTTTTACAGGCGGCCCCTCAAAGGGGCTTTTTTCTATTTGCCTATTTCACCGATTCACCCGTAAACGGGTCTATATATTCTTTCATACTTATTTGATCACTCAATTTATCTTCCGATAATTGCTGCTGTATGTACTCTTTGATTCTCTTCTCATTTTTTCCCACTGTATCTACATAATATCCTCTCGCCCAAAATTTGCGGTTTCCATATTTGTATTTCAAATGCGCATGTCGATCAAAAATCATTAAGGTCGATTTGCTTTTTAAATATCCCATAAAGCTCGATATGCTGTATTTCGGTGGAATCTCCACTAACATATGAATATGATCCGGACATCAATGATTTCAATCCCTGGCTTCCTTTCAACCAATGTTCTCAATATTTGTCCAATATCTCTTCTTAACTTGTTATAGATTACCATTCGCCTATATTTCGGAATGATGATAATGTGATATTTGCATTGATATACCGTATGTGATAAACTGTTTTTGTCTTTCATAAAGACTTACCTCCTATCTGGATTTTAAGTATGGCTGCCAAACCTTACCTTATTTTCCACTTGATAGGAGGTTTTTTGAACCCTCGCTTTAAGCTTTTCCGGACCACTTGCATAGCAAGTGGTTTTCTTTATAATAAAAACAGCCGGAGCGGCAAACGCCGCCCGGCTGTTTTCGGCTTAATTAAAATTAAGCAACACTAACGTTTTTAGCCTGTAAGCCTCTTGGACCTTCTTCTGTATCAAAGGTAACTTCCTGACCTTCATTTAAAGTTTTGAAGCCATCGCCAACGATCGCAGAGAAATGTACGAATACATCGTCGCCATCTTCTCTAGAGATAAATCCAAAACCTTTTTCACTGTTAAACCATTTTACTGTACCTTTATTCATTTTACGGTACCTCCTAAATTAAAACTTCATTCCAGGAACATATAAATAAAAAAACACATATTTTTGTAAATCATTTCGAAAAGTAAAACCAAAATGACTTGCAAAAATATGTGAAATCAATTGATACTTCCTTGAATACGAGACTTATTATATACTCTTTTACGCTTTCTGTCAATCCCCAAAGCAAAACTTTTTCTTTTAAGCTTTTTTGAATAAAAAGCTGCTGCTCAGAAGGACCTCCGGTAGCAGCCATTAACGTCAGGAATACTGTACCACCGAGCGTGTGCCGGCAATGGCGGTATCGAGCAGGGCGCGGGCCTGGGCCAGGTCCTCCCTGACCCCTGGAAAAGAAAGATGAGCGAAAGCATCTCCCCTGAGCAGAAACTGGTAACAGCCATATTCCGCTGCCTGCAGCCATTTCAGGGCACGCAGCACATCCTTTTCCATGCCTTCACCCTTTAAGGCGCAGTGCCCCAGCCGGGCCGCGATATTTGGATACTCTGGACAGTCCTCATCAATCTGTCCGATGGCCCTGCGGTACCAGTACACTGCCTTTTCAAAACGCTGTTCCACATATTTGCCGTGGTAGTACATATCGCCGATTTTGTACATGCCGCAGTGATTGCCAAGGGCGGCGGCACGTCCGAAATAAGTCCAGGCCTTTTCATAATCCACCTCAACCTCACGGCCATAATAGTAGCAATACCCCAGGTTGTTAATGCCCCAGACATCGCCGGCCTCCGCGGCTCTTTCATACCATTGCCGCGCTTTGGTATAATCCTGTTCGATATTGACACCCTCGTAATACATGGCGCCGATCACGGCCATGGCGTGTCCGTTTCCCTGCTCTGCCAGCGTGTGGTACCAGGACCAGATACGGCCAAAGTCCGCCTCGCTCAGCATCTGCTTATTGGTTTTGTAAAAATAATAATCCGCTGCCTGTTCCATGGCCTCCGCATCGCCGGCTTCGGCCAGGCCTGTCAGCAGCTCCAGGGTTTCCTGCTCCATTTAGTCCTCACTTTCAATATAGCCCAGAGGTGTGTTCACCCCCGCCTTTTGTCCTTCCGCCACACAGATCTCACAGAGAATGCCGTCCGCTGGCGCGGTCACAGCAATGCTCTGCTTTTCAATCTCACCCTCTGCCACCAGCTCTCCCTGGGACACCAGCGCGCCGACTGTTTTCTGCCAATAGATCACAGCCTTTTTATAGGTCATAAGCACCGGCTCTTTTTTACATTCGCAGACATTTTCATCCTTGATAACCGGCGCTGCCCGGTGATCGATTAAAATCGGAAGCTTCATCACCACACCTCACATCTGGAAAAAGGGACAGGCCTTCCCTTTACAGTCCTCGTTCATATCGCTGAAGGTACACACAATTTCCCGGGGCGCCTCAAGGGTAATGTCCAGTGTCTGCTTCAAAAAGGACACAGCGTACTGCAGCGCCAGAAAGCAGTTGCGCTTGCAGCAGCGGGGGCCGTCGATTTCAGCAATCTTCATCAGGCTGCCGGCTGTAATCCGGTTGGTCATGGCCCAGGTTTCCACCGAGTGAGGTGTGGTCCCGGTCAAAACACTCATAAAAATCCCCAGCCCCACAGCCGCGCCGCAATCACCATACAGGCCACAAAAACCCTTGAGCACATTGAGCGCCCGGCTTCTGGCTTCTTCCAGAGAATCCCGCAGGGCCTGCTCGGGCTCATTCTGGAGCCGATACACCGCGGTCAGCATAACCGCCGGTACCAGATAATGGTGGTAAGGGTAGTGCATGGGAAATTCCGGATGCTTCATGATCCGAACAGCCTGCGCCACCGGTACCACCGGTGTTTCTTCTCTGTAAGCATTAATACATTCCTCCGTAATATAGGTATAACCATCAAAACACATTTCCATTTTCTCACTCCTCAATATTAGACTAAATCCAGTGTTATTTCTATTATAATGAGTCTACCCTGGCGCGTCAAGTGGACTTTTAATAAAGTCTTAAGCCTTGACGCGCTACACCAGTAAAATTTCATACAATAAAATAAAATTTTGGACATCGTGTTGATTGTAGCTCAATATGGGTATAGAATATACCATATAAAAAACACTACAGGCAAAGGAGATGCTAACCATGAGTAATGAAAAAGAACGCAACGATGAAATTATGTTTGGTGCAGATGTAAAGGATGATCCGGCAAGAACAGGTGAAAAGACCAAAGAACAGGAACGCGATGACGAGGTATTCTTCGGCGCTAAAGTGAACGAAAAGGAAGATAAGCCACTTTCCGGTGAAGAACAGGAACGCGCAGACGAAGTTCAATTTGGCGCAAAAGTGAAAAAATAAACAGAAAAAATCCCGGAGCTTAAGGTTCCGGGATTTTTTTATATACAGGTTTCCCGCAGTCTCTTGCCAGACTGCGGGAAATGTCAAAAGAGGGAATGAAGATCCTTTTTATATTTCTTCCGGGTCTGGACGGAGCCCCATAGGGTTTAACGCCTCCGCCCGGTTAAAATAAGCTCTGGTTTCCGCGACCACCACGCCGCTGAGGGCAATGATGGCAATCAGATTCGGCAGCGCCATCAGTGCGTTAAAAATATCTGCGATGGTCCAGACCGCCGAAACCGTCATAAACGGACCGATGAAAACAGCCAGAATATACAGCCAGCGATAGGTGGTCACCGCCGCACTTCTTCCATTGGACAGATATTCCAGACAGCGTTCGCCATAATAGTTCCACCCCAGAATCGTGGTGAAGGCAAAGAACACCAGACAGGCCATCAGCAGAAAGGAGCTGACCTGCGGCGCAAAGGGCAGGCCGGTCTGAAAGGCGTGGGTCGTAACCGCTACACCCTCAAGGCCGATATTCCAGGCCCCGGTGATCACAATACTGAGCCCCGTCATGGTACAGATGATAATCGTATCGATGAAGGTCCCTGTCATGGAAACCAGACCCTGACGGGCAGGCTCCTTAGTCTGGGCGGCTGCCGCCGCGATGGGGGCGCTGCCCAGGCCTGCTTCGTTTGAGAATATGCCTCTCGCAATCCCCTTCTGCATGGCCACGATGATCGCGCCGATGGCGCCGCCTGTAACCGCGCGGATACCAAAGGCGCTCTGAATGATTTCGAGCAGAGCGGCCGGAATGGCTTTAAAGTTCATGATCAGAATCAAAAGACAGCACAGAAAATAGGCAACCGCCATAAAAGGGACAATAATTTCAGAAACCCGTGCAATACGTTTGATCCCGCCGATCACCACCAGCCCCACACAAAGGGTTAAAATCAAGCCGCTGATCACCACCGTCCAGGAGTAGTCCGAGCCAAAAAGGCTGACCGTCCAGGCGTTATTGGGATCAAAAAAGCCGTTGACCGCAGAGGCAATTCCATTGACCTGCGTGAAGGTGCCAATACCTAAAAGACCGACTCCCGCGCCAAAGAAAGCGAAAATCTTGCCCAGCCAGCGCCATTTCACCCCCATACCGCGCTCGATGTAATAAAAGGGGCCGCCCAGCACATGGCCGTCCTGCTCAATGACACGGTACTTAATGGCCAAAACGCCCTCGGCGTATTTGGTGGCCATACCAAAGAATGCAGCGATCCACATCCAGAACAGCGCGCCCGGGCCGCCGGCGACAAGGGCTGTTGCCACGCCCACGATGTTGCCCGTACCGATGGTGGCCGACAAAGCCGTACACAAGGCGCCAAAGCTGGTAACCTCGCCGGTGCCGCCCTCTTCATTTTTAACCATGAATTTAAGTGCCTTCGGCAGATGGCGGATCTGTAAAATATGCAGACGGCAGGTCAGGTAGATGCCGACTGCCAGAATTAAGACAATGAGCGGAATTCCCCAAACCTTATCGTCCACCCATACTAGAAAATCAGTGAATTGTTGAAACATTTTTGTTCCTCCTTCTTGATGTCGTTGGAGTTGAACAAAAGCAAAATAACTGCTCTGTCCTTTTGCCTGAGAGATATCCCTGAAACAGGGGGTACACCTTCGGCGCTCTTATAAAGAGACTCTCCAGAGTTTTGTTGCATCTTAAGCCTTTCTTAAGGCAACGTATAAAAGTGTACCACATCTTAAAGCAAAAGACAATAGTCTTTTCAAGAGAGACAGAAATAAAAATACCTGAAATAAAAACAGCAGATCCGGCACAGGGTATGTACCAAAATCTGCTGTCCGCTATTTTTTAAATTTCACCACCATCTGAGGCCAGACCGGAACCGGTGTGAGAACAACGCCAAGCTCCTCCCTTACCCTTGTGGTAAACTGGAAGGCCAGCACATCCGGATTGACGCACCGTGCATTGGCAGCGTAGTGTGTGGTGCTCTCCGCAATGTCCTTTATCCGCCTGTATTCGCCGTATTCCAGGTTTTCTTCTGTCTCATAGACATATTGCTGTCCCTTGACACCAACGACCAGGAGCGGCTTTTTCTGTTCATCCATTTTTAATTTCCTCCTATTCTGGGAAATGATAGCGGCCCTGCGCGATCTTAAGCAGATCGCTGCCGAGATTTCCCTTTTTAATGGTATTAATATCCAGAATCACGATTCCCATCTCCCGCGCCCGGATATAAAGGCTGTGATTAACATTCAGACAATTGTCCGCAGTAACAAGGACAGCCTGGGCCATATCACCGCCGAAACGCTCACACAAGGTTTTAATCTCATATAAATCGTAGGGCGAACGCTTGGTAATGCTGGTTTTACAGGAAATAAACAGGGCCTTGATGCCCTTCATCAAAATCACATCAATTTCATTCTGCGGGTAATGCTCCCGATTCTCATAGTCCCATCCAATGACAGCGCTCATGACCAGATCGTCAAAGCCGCCGGTTTCCGCGGCGCTCAGGTAGGTACAGAGCTCCAGCCAGACGCCCTGATTGGTGAGAAGCCGTCTGATTTTCGTGCTTTCAAACCGAAAGCTGATGCGCCAGCTGTCTACGGCCAGATCGTGAATAGCGCCCGCCTTCTGCAAAGCGTAAAACACATCCAGATTTTTAAACTGCCGCAGCAGCATATTAACCCGGTCGTCCCGCTTCTCACTAACCTCCAGGCATTCGTAAGCCCGCTCCTCCTCAGCCGCGTTGCGGCATACATACTGGAACCAGACGCTGACATGGGGCCATTCCTCCAGAAACCGCAGAAACACCTGGCAGATCCGGCCGATACAGGCCTCCTGAGCCGCATCGCCCAGATCTGGATAATAATGGTCGGTGCGTTCCAGACGCGCGCCGTAAGCCAGCAGCAGATCGCTGATGCCAAGCTTCGGCAGCGCCAGAGGCTCCCGCCGTTCCCCTTCACCTGTGATCCAGATCAGCTCCTGACGATCCATATCCTTATACAGCTGCGGAACACCGCGCAGGGCGCAGAAATGCCCCACCAAAGCCAGCAGCAGATCCGGGCCGCCGGAAATCTCAAAGACACAGTCTGCGTGCTCCCAGGTGATCTGTTCAAGCATCCGCACCACCCGGTTGCCGTCCTTTAAATCCGTCTCGATAAACCTCAGCTCAGCCTCAATGCCTTTTCGCCGCAGCAGCCGCTCAATAAGGCTTTGTACCCGGTCTGTAAGGCTGCCCTTCAGGCCAATAAACACCAGGGCTTCGGGCTTAAAGATCAGCGACGCCAGAATATTTTTGACCGGATGGGCCGGATCATAAAGCTCAATTAAGGTTTTCATAAGCCTTTTCATAAGCCGCCAGAGTGCGCTCGTCAAACAGGACAAACAACACGCGGTCAAAGCTGCCGGCATGGGCGTCCCAAAAATCCTGGACAGTTTTCAGGGCAATGGCTGCCGCCTGATCCACCGGATAATGGTACACCCCGGTCGAAACTGACGGAAAGGCCACTGAGCGGGCGCCAGCTTCCAGAGCCCGTGTCATGGAATTCTGATAGCAGTCCTTCAAAAGCGCTGCCTCGTGCTGACCGCCGCCATGCCACACTGGCCCGACCGTATGGATAACATATTTGCAGGGCAGACGGTAGGCAGCCGTTGTTTTCGCGCCGCCGGTGGGACATCCCTTCAAGGTCCGGCACTCCGCTAAAAGCTCCGGCCCCGCAGCCCGGTGGATGGCGCCGTCCACACCCCCGCCGCCCAGCAGCGAGCTGTTGGCCGCGTTGACAATAGCGTCCACACCGTGGTCCTTTGTAATATCCCCCAGTAAAAGTTCAATGTTTCCCATCCTTATCCTCCTCTACTTCCATTTTACATAAAATTCCTCAAGGGTTTCCAGGCACACAGCGCCCAGAGTCCCGTTAAACACACACCCGCAGTCAATGGCCAGATGTCCGTTTCCCCAAAAGACCCGGTCAGGCTCGGCAAAGCTGGACGTAGGCGTATGCCCTGTCACCAGCACTGCCTCTTCAAAATAGACCCGGCTGTAATCTGGCCGCTCCCACACCAGCTCGTCGATGGTATAGTCGCTGAGAGCCTTTTTCTCGGAAAAGTGGCCAAGCCCGGCGTGGACCATAAAAAAGATCTGCCCGCCGGCCTCCACTGTCTCATACTGTTTAAAGCCCTCCAGGTATCCCAGCACTCGCCGCTGCTGTTCGCAGGGCAGTCTCAGATACTGATGGAGTGTTGTCTTCCCACCGTTCATCATCCATAAATGATAGTTGGCAAACCCTTCCGTGTCCAGAACCGCGTAAAAATCCCGCTCGGTCATACCGGGCTCCAGCTGGCTCAAAACACTGTAGGCCATGTACTCATGGTTGCCCAGAAGCGGCACCACATTGGGCGACTCAAGCATCTCCAGCAAAATGCCTATCGGGTCTGGACCCCGGTCCATCACATCTCCCAGGATATAAAGCGTATCCTCCTGTCCAAAGTCTATACGCTCCAGCATAGCCGTATAAGCCGCCCCGCAGCCGTGCAGATCACTCATCACGTAACGCATTGGCACCTCCTGTTTTATTCCTGTTTGATCAAATCCTCCCAGTTCACCTCATAGGGCGAATCGTACGACGGATTGCGCACAAAGGAAAAGGAAGCCTCGTCATAATAAAAATAGTTGGTATCGCAGATAATATCATCCCGGATCTTCTGCATTTTATCCGAATAATCCCGGGCGCTTTTGAGCCGCCCCTCCTTGAACTTGAGCAGATAGACATCCTTGTAGGCATAGTGCTTCTGCACGCCTGTGGATTCATAAAAATCCTCCACCAGATCCCGGCCGATAAACATACCGCCGCTGTAGGCCGCCGGGATATTGATGCCACGGTAAACCTTAAAAAGACTCAGAAAAAAATCCTGGCGGTTGGCCTCCGGAGCCACGCCCCTGATTTCCGGATAATCCCCCAGGGTGGTGATGTACAGGTTTCTCAGGCAAAGCCGGCCCTCGCGCAGACCGTACTGTCCATAAAAGCCTCTGGCGCAGGCTGGGCAGAAGGATATTGGAAAGGCGCCGTAATCCGAAGGATCAAACACCAGCGTGTTCTCCAGGGCTGTGATATTATACGCTTCATTTTTAAAAATATACTGATCTGTAAATTGAACTGTCATTTTTTATTCCTTTCCGTAACGGAAATTTCCTCTTGATTCCCCATCATTTTATGAAAAAAGGCAGACCTGAATAAAACCTCAGCCCTGCCCTCTATCGTTTTTCATTATACCCCAACGCCTTTAAAAAATCAACGCAGCTAAAGGTTTATACCTCAAAGCTTGGCCATCCGTTCAGGCTGTCTTTTTACGCAGGGCGGTCAAAGCCCGTTTGTAGGCTTTCGTCACTGCCGCGGGGCTCACCCCCTTTTGGGCCGCCAGATTTTTAAAGCTTCCCTTCTCCTCGTACCGCCAACGAAAAATCTCCTGCTGGCCTTGTTCCAGCTGCCCTTCTGACATCTGAGCACTCCAGATCTCCGCAGTTTCTCAAAGGGCCGGATGTGTCCCGTATCATTCCCATTCTGCCAGAGCAGCTTGGCCATATCTCCCATGGAGATGGACCCCTGTGAGGCGGTAATGCTGTCCGCAAACAAAAGCTTTGGTCTGGCCCGGCCAAGGGTTTCCCTTAAAACAAGCACCTCCTCCTGCAGCTGCCGGCTTTTGTCCATTTCCTCCGCCAATGCCTGAATCAGGCTGGCTTCAGGGTCCTCTGCTGTATCCCTTTTAAGGTTTCCGGCGCCATATAGGCCCTATATTTTAAAATAGAGGGGACTACCATACCCGTTACCCAGCTGCGAAACCGCTTCGCCTCGATTGTCCTGCTGCCAAGAATCAGAGCGATGAGCCCCTGCAGGTTCAGCACGGTGGTCATCTTCAACCACAAAAACGCATATTCCACTGATTTTATCACGGAATATGCGTTTATTTTTATGCTTTATTCACAATCTTTCGTTTGATCCCAAAATTCTCTGGTCTCCCGCCCAACGTCCTGCACACTTCTTACTTTTATATAGTGGGATAAATGCGGCGGGAAGAGCCTGCGATAGCTGCTGCTTGAAAACCGGCTGTCGATAAAGAGCACCATCCCCCGGTCTGCCTCATCCCGGATGACGCGTCCAACGGCCTGAAGAACTTTATTCATGCCTGGAAACTGATAGGCGTAGGCGAAGCCGCTGCCCTGTTTATCATCGTAATAATTCCTTATAATATTGCGCTCATCGCCAATTTGCGGAAGACCCACGCCTACGATAACCGTTCCGATAAGTCGGTCTCCCTTGAGATCGATTCCTTCGGAATAGATACCGCCCATGACGCAGAAACCAATAAGGGTTTCAGGATTTTCGGCGTCGAAAGCTGCCAGAAAGGCTTCTCTTGCGGCTTCGTCCATATCCCGCTCCTGGGCCATGGTCTTGATATCTGGAAAGCACTCCTTAAAAATCTCGAAAACTGCGTTAAGATAAGCATAGGATGGAAAGTAGACCATGTAATTGCCCTTTTTTCCTGCCGCAAAGGCGGCGATCATTTCAGCGATGGGGGCATAGCTCTCTTCTCTGTCCACATAGCGGGTGCTGATGGTATCTGCCAGAAGGATACCAAGCTTTGACGGGTCAAAGGGTGAAGGCAGCTCATAGCGCGGGGTTTCCTCCTCGCCGCCCAGCACTGCGATAAAATATTCCAGAGGGGTAAGGGTGGCTGAAAAGAGGACCGAGGCCTTGCCGCAGGCCAGACGTGCCCTCAGCAGCAGAGCCGGATCCAGGCATACCTGCTTCACGATGACCTCGCTGCCATAGGTGTGGACGGTGGTGATATAGTGCTCATCATAAAACTCGGCGATCTTTAAATAGGTCCGGACCTGAAAATAAAGCTCCAGCACCACGTCGGCCGCTGGGTGGTCCGGGTGCTTTTTCTGCCAGTCCTCACAGGCAAAGCAGAAGAAGCCCAGAAGCTCATTAAAATCTCCAAGCTCCTCTTTGCTGATACGGGACCGGCTGTCCGGGCAGCTTTTCCGCAGGTCGATCATGGCCTGATTCACCTTGTTCAGGGGCTCCTTCAGGCGTTTGTCTGTTTTGGTCAGCTGCCGTTTAAGATTTAGAAAATCTGATTTTCTAAGGGATGCGGAGTACATTTCTCTTGCCCGGTCCACCAGATTGTGGGCCTCATCCACTAGAAAGACGTAATCGCCTTTCTCATCCATGAAAAAGCGTTTCAGGGCGACCAAAGGGTCAAAAAGATAGTTGTAATCACAGATAATGGTGTCACACCAGAGGGTAAGATCCAGCGAGAACTCAAAGGGACACAGATTATTTTCAAGCGCAATGGCCTCAATGGCCTCTCTTGAAAAGACAGTTTCCTGCTGGAGCACCTCGTAGAGCACATCGCTCACACGGTCGAAATAGCCGTCGGCGTAGGGGCAGTCGTCCGGGTTACAGCTGCGTTCGTCCAGAAAGCAGATTTTATCTTTGGCGGTCAGAGTAACAGTCCGAAGCTCCAGGCCCTCTTCCTTCATAAGTGTAAAGGCGTCCACAGCAGCCTGGCGGGTGATGGTTTTGGCCGTCAGGTAAAAAAGCTTTTCTGCCAACCCGCTGCCCAGCGCCTTCACAGAGGGAAAAAGTGTAGATAAGGTTTTTCCAATGCCGGTGGGCGCCTGGCAGAAGAGCTTACCGCTTTTTTTGATGGTGTTAAAAACGGCCACAGCCATCTCTCGCTGGCCTCTGCGGTAGGTTTTATAAGGAAAATCCAAGGTGCGGATGGTTTCGTCCCGCTTTTCAACCCACTGGCGCTGCATCTCCGCCCAGCGGATATAGGCGTCTAACAGGGCAAGGTAGAAATCCTCCAGCTCGATAACGGAAAAGCTTTTACGGAACCGCCGGATCTCTTTTGTATCCACCTGATAGTAGGTGAGCTGAATATCGATGAAGTCAAGCCCCTGCTGGCTGCCGTAAATATAGCCGTAGCACTTGGCCTGGGCCCAGTGCACCGGGCGGCTGTCTTCATCCATGTCCTCCAGGCTTCGGGTGATGGTTTTGATCTCATCAATAACGGTGATACCTTCTTCCTCGAAGATTCCATCCGCCCGGCCCTGTATTTTAAAGGTGAACCCCTTGATGTCTGTGGCCTCGGCCAGGGTAACCTCTGCGCGGTAATGCTCTCCGGCTTCTTTTTGCAGCTTTCTGTGGATACGTGCCCCCTCCGCCGCCCGGTCAAACCCGCCAAAACGGCTGTCAATACTGCCTGAACGCATAATAAATTCTACCAGCTCCCGCACCGAAAGCTCTACCACCTCATAGGCCATGCTCATCCCTCCATTCTCAGTAAAGCTATTGTAGCACAAACCCGCACCAATGTGAAATTGCCTCTGCTGCCTTTGCATGCTATAATGGGCATAACTTACAAAGTGAGGTATCAGACGATGTACGATTATATGAAAAGCAATCCTGAAGAGGGCGCCTACCGCGGTGCCTTTGACGAAAGCCGGCGCAGGCTGCGGGCCCTTGATCCTGTGGCGATCACAAAAAATACTGGCTGCAAATACTATGAAAAAGCGGGTAATTTCACCCTTGACTGCTTTGGACAGCTTCTGACCATCCCCTACCCGGACGGCGATGTGTACTTTGCAGGCACAGCCGAAAAGCCAGATATTAGCTGGCGGCTCATCGCGCTCAATTATTTTTCCCACGCTGTGGAGCTTCCCCTTTCAGGAAGGTGGATTTCTTATAAGGATCAGCCCAGGGGCGCGGTCTTTTATCCGAATATCCGGCAGAATGTCATTGAGCCCATGGGCGTTTTTTATGACCGCTGTGACCCTGACCTCCTGAATGCGGCTCTGCCAGAGATCGGCTTTTCGATTGTCGAGGACAAGGCTGATCTCTGCGCACAGGGATTCTTTGCGCCGCGTATTCCTGCCCGTATCCAGTTCTGGGCCGGCGATGAGGATTTCCCGGGGGCCTTCCAGCTTCTCTTTGACGCTACCATCAGCGAGCAGATGCACATTGAGGACAGCGTGGCCCTCTGCAGCCTGGTGGCTGATCTGATCCAGCAGCAGTACCGGCTAAAACTTAAAAAAGCAGCTGACGACGACCGGTAAATTTTACCGGTCGTTAAAATGTCTGCTTTATTTTCATGAGGGCGGGTATATTTATACTATAAAAATAAATTTCAATCAGGAGAATGCCATGATTTTTTTAATACCTGCCATTATTATTTTCATCCTGTTTTACCGCCTGTACTACAAGCAGAAGCGCCCCATTGCCGGCGGCATTTTGATGACAGTCTTTCTCGCCCTTTTTCTTCTTGGACTTTTCGGCTATGCCTTAATGTCCCCTCTCAACCCGGTTATCTGGGTGATACTTGGAATTGTCGCGCTGGTATTTCTAATGATGCCCCTGCTGCTGCTTTTCTCAAGCATTGCGCTGATGATCAATGGACAGCGAATGGTATCGCGTGAAGGAGCACGGGTCAGTAATCTTTTAACCCTGCTTCTCGGGCTCATTATTCTTGCCGCGCTGTTACTGTTCTACACACTTCCCTTTTTTATGAATGTCAATCCTGTCATTCCACTGATCTATTCCATGCTGGCGATTGTTGTTTTGTTTTTTGGATTTCTGTTTATCAGCTTTGCCAATGCCTCTGCCCTTTACTATTTCAATAAGCCTTCCTACGACGAGGACTTTATTCTGATCCTGGGCTGCCGGGTAATTGACGGTAAGGCCACGCCGCTTCTGGCCAGGCGCCTGGACCGGGCCATTGCCTTTTATGAAAAGCAGGTGGAAACGACTGGAAAAAAGGCAAAATTTGTTGTTTCCGGCGGTAAAGGAACCGGTGAATCTGTTTCGGAGGCCTCTGTGATGAAGGATTACCTTTTATCCAAGGGCTATAGAGAATCGGATATTTTAGTTGAGGATCACTCCCACAACACGAAAGAAAATATGGTTTTTTCCAAGGCGATCATTGACAGGCTTAAGCCGAATGCCCGGGGCGTATTTGTAACCAGCAGTTTTCATGTTCTCCGGGCAAGCCTCTATGCCCGTGACGCTGGTCTTGATTTTACAGGTGTTCCGGCAAAGACAGCGCTTTACTACTTTCCAAACGCTTTCCTCCGGGAATTCATCGGAGTACTCTCAATGAACCGGCAGACCTATGCCATTGTCTTTGCGGCTCTGGCCCTCTGCACCATGGTTCCTCAGCTTGTCTTTTTAAACATGGGTCTTTTATAAAATAAAAAAAAGACAGACGCGATCGTCTGTCCTTTTTTTATTGAAGTTTTATTTCATGTATTTGTCAATAATGTCATCGGCTAATTCTTCCAGAACCCCCATGTCATAGAAGAACTGAAGTGCGGCGTAGCGGTTGCGCAGTTCCTTGGCATACATTAAAATATCCTTAAATTCTTCCTTTGTTACATTGAACTCTGCCGGGCTGGTAAGGCCGTGGAGTGCTTTTAACAGTTCAGGCGCTTTCTGAGTATCTGCCACCACGTCTTCCATCAGGCAGACCAGCTTCGCTTCGTTGTTCTGAATGCTGTCAATACGCTTTTCAACCACTTCAGGATCATTCTGGTATACCTGCTGGTATAGCTTGATCACTTCATCTGCACCCAGTCCAAAGGAACGTTTGATTTCTTTTTCCCATGTGTTGTAGTCAAAGGTTTCTGCGTGCGCGCGTGCTTTGTCATAATCAAAAGGCATGGTCAGGAATTTTGCGTACATATCGCTGACAATACAGGTTGCCATGCCCACACAGGTGCCATGCAGCTGACCGTATTCACCTTTAAAGATGGACTTCATTTCTAGGAAGTGGGAAATATGATGTTCGGAAGCAGACGCAGGTCTGGAGAAGCCGATATAGCTCATGGCAATCCCGATAAGCACCAGGGATTCCATGAGATACTGAAGGGCATCAGAATCTCTGTTCACAAGCCCCGGTACAGTGTCCACACATTTTTTGACAGAGTAGAGAACCAGCTCGCCAACTTCCGGACAATAGTATTCGCCATTGATCAGCTCAGACATTTTCCAGTCGTTAATGGCTAAATATTTACCTAAAACGTCGCCTAAACCGGCTGCGATCATGACATCCGGCGCGGTGGCCAGGATATCGGTATCGCCGATGATGGCATTGGCGCATTCGGCCGAATAGGTGATTTTGAGGTTGTTGTGTACTAAAGGCGAAACGTTGGAGGCATAGCCGTCCATGGATGGGGCGGTTGCAACGATATAGTAAGGCAGGCCAGCATCAAAGGCGACGTAACGGGTTAAGTCGTTTAAAGAGCCCGAGCCAATGGCAATGACCAGCTTGGTATCTGCCGGTAAATGCGCTTTCATTTCTTCGGCATATTTATCTTCTGCGTGCATGCTCTTGTGCGGGAAGATGTATTTTTCGACCGGATAGCCTGCTTCCGCTACCATGCTTTCAACACGTTCACCGGCCACTTCCCAGGTATTTACATCGGCCACGATAAAAATTTTATCGTTTTTACTCAGGGTGCTGCCGTCTTTTAATTTCTGGGTTTCCATAATGCCTGGCAGTCTACCTAAAGCATTTTTGCCGATGGCGATATTTTCGATGCTGGCGATATGTTTTTTGCCGCAGCTGCAATCAAATTCGTGGTTGATCAATTCGTTAATAGATAATTCTTTAAAACTCATGTTTTTCTCCTTTTGATTTTATAATTAGGTTAGATTCAGATATTTAATTTGTTTTTAAGCTTGTTTTTAAAGGAACACAAAACCATAGATTTAGGTTCTCTGGTTCTCTACTTCTGGCCATAATAGGCGTTTTCGCCGTGCTTGCGGTAGAAATGTTTGTTTAAAAGCACATCCTGCATGGGATATGCACCGCCGGCCACCTGCTCGGTATAGAAGGCCATCATGGCCAGCTGGTCTAAAACAACGGCATTGTGCACCGCTTCATGCGGGTCCTTCCCCCAGGTAAATGGGCCGTGGCTTTTAACCAGAACAGCTGGCATATAGTCGGGATTGATGTCCATATCATTGAAGGTTTCGATAATAACCTTACCGGTGTTGAGCTCATAATCCCCTTCAATTTCTGCCTCGGTCATAACGCGGGTGCAGGGAATCGGCCCGTTAAAGTAATCGGCATGGGTGGTTCCGTAAGCGTTGATATCTTTTCCTGCCTGTGCCCAGATGGTCGCCCACTGGGAGTGGGTGTGTACCACACCGCCGATATTGGGAAAATTGCGGTAGAGTTCAAGGTGCGTATCGGTATCGGACGAAGGATTCAGGTCTCCCTCTACCACTTTACCATCTTCCAGCGCGACAATAACCATATCCTCCGGCTTGAGCTTATCGTATTCGACACCGGAGGGCTTAATGGCGATCAGACCTTTTTCTCGGTCAATACCGGATACATTACCCCAGGTAAAGGTAATAAGCTTGTACTCCGGCAGCAGCATATTGGCTTCATAAACTTGCTGTTTCAGTTCTTCTAACATGGTTCCTCCCTAAATTACTAAAATCTTCTGTCGATCTTAAAATGTTCTTTTTGTTACTTTATGTTTTTATAATAGCACATTTCTAACATTTCGTCAATTGTAAATTGCTAAAATTCTCTAAAAACCCAAAGCTTTTAGGACAAAAAAAGTCATTCCTCTGTTTGAGGAATGACTTTTAAGGACTATTTTGCAGCTTCTGCCTTGATGGTTTTCAGACGTTTCATTACGTCGTTTTCGCCACGGCCGAAGTAATCGTGCAGGATGGCGTATTCCGCAAACAGCTGGTCGTATACTTTTGCGTTTTCTTCATTTGGAGTATAAAGAATATCTTTTTCATTTGCCAGAATCTGAGCAGCTTCAAATACAGAGTCGTAGCCGCCTTCTGCAGAACCAGCCGCCACGGAGGCCATAACAGCAGCACCGAGGGCCGGACCGTATTCGGAACCTGCGATACGGATTGTTCTTCTGGTAACATCCGCATAGATCTGCATCATCATGGCATTTTTCATGGCGATCCCGCCGGTTGCATACAGATTATTTACGGTTACACCGCATTTTTCAAAGTTTTCAATGATTTCTCTGGTACCATAAGCCGTTGCTTCGATTAATGCACGGTACATTTCCTCCGGCTTTGTCTGCAGGGTCATACCAAGCATCATACCGGTCAGGTCGTTGTCGAGAAGGACGGAGCGGTTGCCGTTCCACCAGTCAAGCGCGATGAGTCCACTTTCACCGACCGCCATTTTTTCTGCTTTTTCTGTTAACAGCTGATGCAGATTTAAGCCGCGTTTCTTGGCTTCCTGTGCATAGTCTTCCGGAACACAGTTATCCACAAACCACGCGAAGTGATCGCCTACACAGCTCTGTCCGCCTTCGTATCCAAAATAACCTGGCAGAATACCATCTTCAACCACACCAAACACGCCGGGTACAATCTTTTCTTCTTTGGAAATGAGCATATGGCAGGTGGAGGTTCCCATAATCATAAGCATCTGATCCGGGCCAGCCTGTTTCATGGCACCGGGTACGCCAGCGTGAGCGTCGACATTTGCAATGGCCACAGCCGTGCCAACCTTTAAGCCAGTCAGCGCTGCGCCTTTTGTGTCAATTTCGCCTGCTCTGCTGCCGATCGGTGAGATTGGGCAATTCAGTTTTTCTTCGACTACATTCTCAAACTGTGGGTCTAACGCTTTATAAAAATCCTTTGACGGATAACCATCTACCTTATGATATAAAGCCTTATAGCCTGCTGCGCAGGAATTTCTGGTCTGTTTTCCGGTCAGCTGCCAGATTACCCAGTCCCCAGCTTCAATGTAGTAGTCCATGTCTTCATATAATTCATGATCCTCGACACAAATCTGCCACAGACGCGGTGTCATGGATTCAGATGAGGCCTTGCCGCCATAGCGGGCCATAAAGTCTTCGCCGCGCTGTTCTGCGATTTCAGTCAGTCTGTTGGCATAGCTCTGAGCGCCGTGATGCTTCCACATCATAACATAGGCCATTGGGTCGTTCTTATATTTGTCAAGGAAACACATTGGTGTGCCGTCAGCTTTTACCGGCAAGACTGTACATGCTGTAAAGTCAACCCCTACGCCGATAACATCTGCCGGGTCTACCTGTGTGCGTGATAAAACCTCTGGAACCGCGTTCTTGAAAACATCCAGATAATCCTGCGGATGCTGGAGCGCGTAGTCCATTGGCAGCTTTGTGCCATCTGGCAGCTCTCTGTCCATTACCGCATGTGGGTAATTATAAAATGCCGAACCAATTTCTTCCCCTGTTTTTACATTGACCACAACTGCTCTACCGGAGAGCGTACCGAAGTCGATACCGATTACATACTTTGCCATCTTTGTTATTCCTCCTCATGTTTTAAATGAACCTTTAACATGTTCGTTTGGATACTTTATGTTTGTATAATAGCACATTCAATGATGAAAGTCAACCGTTTACCTTTAATCCACTTGCAATTAATCCTAAAATAGTTTATTCTATAGATAAGTGACACAAAAGAGCACATAAAGGAGACATAAACGATGTTAAAAGAACAAAGAGAGGAACAAATTCTGCAACTATTGGAACAACACGGCAGCGTGGAGGTTTCACAGCTCTGTAACCTTTTTGGGGTTACCAAGATGACAATCCGCAGAGACCTTGATAAATTGGAGAATGAAGGAAAGATTTCCAGAACCCATGGCGGTGCTGTTTTAAACAATACCGATATTCTTTTGGAAAAACCGCTTTATGTGCGTTTAAACACAAATATCGAACATAAAGAGCGTATCGCCCAAAGGGCTGCCGCCATGATTACAGACGGCCAGAAAATTTTTCTGAGCTCCGGCACCACTGTCTTTACCCTGGCGCGGCAGCTGGACAATTCCCGGCGCCTGCTCATTGTAACTGACGGCCTCAACACTGCCCTTGAGCTCAGCAAACGCACCAATATTTCCATTATCATCATCGGCGGTGAGCTGCGCAGCAATACCCTGGCAACCACCGGCAGTTTTGCAGAGGGCATGATCCGTGAATTTAAATTTGAAACCGCTTATATCGGCGTAACCAGTGTCGGAACAGACGGTTCTCTGCATCACGGCAGTCTGGTGGAAATCGGACTTTACAAGGTACTGGCGGAAATCTCTAAAAAGCTGGTGATTATGGCTGATTCCGATAAGCTTGGTAAGGATGACTTTGTCTGTGTCGGCAAATTAAAATCCGGAGACACCCTCATTACAGACTCCGATGCAGACCCTGACATTGTAAAGCTGTACCGGGATATGGGGGTTGAGATTATTCTGGCTTAAATTTCGTTTTCGTAATTTCGCAAATATGCTATAATGGTATTAAGTTTATCTTATCAAAGGATGTGAAGCCATGAATACGACCCTTACGCTCAATAAAGCAATCCAGAATCTTTCAGAGGCCATTCAGATAAAAACAATTTCCAACCGGCCCGGTCGTGCGCCGGATTATCAGCCCTTCGATGATTTCATTGTTTTTTTAAGGGAAGCCTATCCCGTTTGCCACGAGCATCTTGAGCATACCCGTGTGAATAATTACGGACTCGTTTATCGCCTGAAGGGTAAAAACCGCGATGCCAGACCTCTGCTTTTTCTGGGGCACTATGACGTTGTCCCTGTCGGCCCGGGCACTGAATCGAAATGGACCTACCCTCCCTTCAGCGGCACCGTTGCCGACGGCTATATCTGGGGGCGCGGTGCACTGGACGATAAGTTTCAAGTTATTGCCCTGTTTGAGGCATTGGAACGCTTTATTACCATGGAGCAGCAGCCTGAGCGCGACGTTTATCTCGCCTTTGGATTTGACGAGGAGGTTGGCGGCAACCTCGGAGCCTCCCGGATCGCTTCTTTTTTTAAGTCACAGAACATTCAATTTGACTGTGTGCTGGATGAAGGCGGTATGTGTATTGAGAACCTCTTTCCGCAGATTAACCGCCCGATGGCAACAGTCGGCGTCGGTGAAAAGGGGCAGGCTAACCTAAAGGTTACCTTCTCACAGAAGGGCGGGCATTCCGCTGTGCCTTCACCGGGCAGTGCCATCCATCAGCTTTCAAAGCTTTTGGTCAGTATTGAGGAGCATCCCATGCCGCCGCACCTTACCGATCCGGTCAAACAGCTGCTCAAAAAAGTCTCACCGGATGTCCACGGCAGAAAACGGCGTTTTTACGATCATATCGAGCTCTTAAAGCCCGCGCTCTATAAAGAGCTTTCAAAGGTTCCCATGACCAATGCCATGATCCGGAGCACCATCGCCCCGACTGTTCTGCAAGGCAGTGATATGGCCAATGTGGTTCCAGGAGAGGCATCCGCTATTTTAAACTGCCGTATGCTGCAGGGCGATAGCGCAGAGGATATGATCCGGCATATCACTAAGCTCTGCGGTAAGAAAAAACCGGATTTTGAAATTTTGATGAACCATCCGCCGTCCGCTTTCTCCGGAACCGACACTCAGGCCTACAGACACCTGGAAGCCTGCATTTCTGTTATCTTCCCTGGCGCAGAAACAACTCCGTCTATTTCACTGGGCGGCACTGATGCGCGGAAGTATGATATTGTGTCAAAAAATATCTATCGTTTTACCCCTGTTCAGGTCACTAAAAGCGAACGTGATGCCATGCACAACATCAATGAACGCATATCCATCGAAAACCTGGGTCGGGCCATTACCTTCTACACAACATTTATTCAAAATTATCAGTAAATAAAAAAGACACAGGGACCTTTAACCTTTGTGTCTTTTTATTTTTGGAATTGTACGAAAACCCCTTGCGGGTTCTCCTTTACAGCGTTATCATAAGAGCAGGCTTACATAAACGAGGAGGAGAGAATGTATAAACGTAATTATCGAAACACGGAAGAGGCCATTTCGATTCTGGGATTTGGCTGTATGCGCCTGCCAAAGCTCAGCCCGGACGGGCCGGAAATCGACGAGGAAGCCGCCCAGGCGCTTTTTGATTATGCCTTTGAGCATGGCGTTAATTATTTTGACACGGCTTTTAACTATCATCAACGTCTGTCTGAGCCTTTTGTGGGCAAGGCTCTGAAAAAGTATCCCCGCGATCAGTTTTATCTCGCCAGCAAGATGCCCGGCTTTCTGGTAAAAGAAGAAAAGGATGTTGACGATATCTTTGAGAAGCAGCTTGAAAACTGCCAAGTGGATTATTTTGACTTTTATCTCTGCCATGCGATCTCAGACGAAAGCTTTAAGGTATATAACGACTGCAACATCATGGAGCACCTGCTGAAGCGCAAAGCCGACGGTCAGATCCGCCATCTGGGCTTTTCTTTTCACGGCTCACCGGAAAAGCTGGAGGAGTTGGTTGAACGTTATGACTGGGATTTTGTCCAGCTTCAGCTAAACTATGTGGACTGGAACATCCAGAACGCTAAACGCCAGTATGAAATTCTGGAAGCACACGGACTCCCCTGTATTGTCATGGAACCGCTGCGAGGCGGTACTCTGGCAGTGCTCTGCGAAGAGGCGGCATCGGCCTTTAAAGAGAGCGATCCTGATAAGAGCCTTGCTTCCTGGGGGCTTCGCTACGCAGCCAGTCTGCCCAATGTCCTTACCGTTCTCAGCGGTATGTCCGCCATGGAACAAGTGGCAGACAACATCAGCACCATGGAAAACTTTAAGCCCTTATCTGAATCTGAACTGGACCTTGTCCATAAAGCCGGCGATATCTTTACTAAAACCAAGACGATCCCCTGCACAGGCTGCCGGTACTGCATGGAATGCCCATCCGGTGTGGAAATACCAGAACTTTTCAAGCTCTACAACGAATATATGCTGGGCGAAGACAAGGCGGACTTTATCAAGGGGTATACTGCTCTCGGCTCAGAAAAGCAGGAAGCACAATGTATTGCCTGCGGCCAGTGTACCGAGCACTGTCCACAGAGCATTGACGTTCCCGAGGCCTTTAAAAAGGTAGCCGCTCTGGCTCAAAAACTTTTATAGCTTAACCTGTACTAAAAAACGACCGTGTGGGCTGATGGCCTGCACGGTCGTTTTGGTCGTTCTATTTTTTTATTTCCAGCAGCTTCTGCTTCAACTCGCTTTCAATTTTCTGCATTTCAACCTCGGCAGCCTGGCGTTTTTCCCGGCCTTCAGCCTGGATTTTCAGGACCTCATCAAAGGTAGAAATCAGCGATTCATTCGTATGCTTCAGCGTTTCAATGTCCACAATACCCCGTTCGGATTCCTTGGCCGTTTCAATGGTTGCCATTTTAAGGGTATCGGCATTTTTCTTGAGAAGCTCATTGGTCATATCCGTAACCTGTCTCTGTGCCTCGGCAGCCTGTCCTGAGTGGACCACCCCCAATGCCAGCACCATCTGGCTCTTCCAGAGCGGAATGGTATTCACGAGTGAAGATTGGATTTTCTCCGCCATCAGAATATCATTATTCTGAACCAGACGGATCTGAGGCGCCATCTGCAGCGAGATCATACGGGTGAGCTCAAGGTCATGGATTTTCTTTTCAAAGCGGTTGCACATGGCAGCCAGGTCGTTGGCGGCCTGAGCGTCCTCTGGTAAACCGCTGGCCTTTGATTTCTCCACCAGTGCGGGTAAATCCTCATTCTGTGTTTTGAGCAGCTTCTTTTTGCCAGCCAAAATGTACATGGATAATTCCTTAAAATAGGTTTTATTGACCTCGTACATTTTATCCAGCATGGCCACATCCTTCATCAGCTGGATCTGGTGGCCCTCTAAAATCTCTGAGATTTTATTGACATTGGTTTCTGCCGTTGCGTATTTTGCCCGCATAGCTGTTATCTTATTGGCGCTTTTTTTAAAGAAACCGAGAAAGCCTTTTTCTTCTTCCTGAACATCAAAGCTTTTGAGCTCTGTAACCATATTGGTAAGCATATTACCAATTTCGCCAAGATCTTTACTCTTAACGCTGTCCAGAGCCGTTTCAGAAAAATCCGCGATTTTTTTCTGCGCTCCCGCACCATACTGCATGATCATATTGGAATTGGTAAGCTCAATCTGCTGCGAGAAGTTCTCTACCATCTGCCGTTCTTCCGGCGTCAGGGTGTTTTCATTAAAGGCGGCGTCCTCTACAGCTACCTCCTTCACCGTCTCTGGCATTGGGGTCGTTACTTCCTCAAAAGGATCAAAGGTCAGGGTTGGCGCAACTGTTTCAAAATCTTTTATTTCATCACTCATTTTACTTTCCTCCAGTGTTAAAGTCTTTTTCTGTCAGGCCCTCCTGGGCCAGCATGGTCTCAAGCACTGTAATATCTGTTGAGATATCCATCGCTTTGTCCTGATAAAAGCTGTCGAGTAGGTTTTCAAAGGCATAATTAATGGTATCCAGCGTTTCCTCAATCTCATGCTTTGCGCTTCGGATATTGTCACCCTGAATAGGCTCAGCATCCATTTCACGATAGGCATTGACCAGTTTTAAGGTCGTTGGCAGGTAATAGCCCATAAATTTGCGGGTTTCAGGCAGCTCGTCTGTATGGTTTTCGACATATTCAAAAATTTTACAGAGTATAATTTCCAAACGGTCAAGCTTCTGCGAAATCACTTCTCCGGAAATAGCTTCATTAGCCTCACGAATCTGATCAATACTCACCTTACCCTCTTCAATGAGCAGGCGCGTTTCCTTCAGAATTGGATTTTGGGCTTCCATTCTCTGCTGACGCTCTACCTGTTCTCTTAAGCGGCGCTCTTCCAGCTCGCGCAGGCGGACGCCCTGCTCGTATTTTTCATAGGCGTCATAGGCTTCATCACTTAACAGAAGATAGGTTTTTTCATCATTGATCCGGCCTTCAGGAAACATACCGGAACGAATCATCTTCAGCAAATCCTTGACGACAAACTTATCGTTTTTATCCACACTGGCCGCAAGCTGTTTGATCGAAATATAGGCCTGACCGTTAAGGGTGCGCACATACTCATAAAACCGCTTCACCCGGCCTCTGGACTTTGTTCCTGTCACGGCCAGAATGATGCAGATAATCAGGAGGGGAATCAACACACCCATGGATATCCCCATCGCAATAAGGCTTCCAGATATGCCCACCGCTATTCCAACAGCGGCAAGAACAAAGGCGCTGAAACCTACGCCGAAATAGCCCAGCACCATCATAATAATACTGGATATTTTACCGGCCGGCGATTTTGCCACCGGTGCGCGCAATGGCCGCTCCACCACCTGCGTCTCTGTTTCTGTTTCTTCTTCATCAATCCTGGCGCTTGTTTCATACCATACGGCTTTTCCTCTCTGCACGCCTTTTTTCACTTCATCCAGCGCGCTGTTCACCGTATTGCTTATATTTTTGTTGAGCTGTTTAAAATCCGTCGAGTTTATGGCTTCTTTCACAATGGATTTAATTTCCTCGCCAAGATTGGAGTAATCATTTTTAGACACTTTTTTCCTCCATAATATTCATGCTGTAAAACAATTATATCCTATAACGCTTAAAATAACAATTGAAATTGCTAAAACAGGCGGTTTGCAAGGTTTTATTAAACAAAAATACAGCCGTCAGAAGCTGGGCAGCTCTCTGGCGGCTGTATTCTTATCGAATCACCTGATTATGGATATCCTGCATTCTCACATCTGTCTCCGCAATGGTATCTGCGCACTCTTTAAGCTCACGGGCGACCGACTCGGGGATATTGGCTGAGTCCACTGCTTTATAACGCAGCTGATGCTCCAGACTGGCCCAAAAGTCCATGGCGATGGTCCGAATCTGTACCTCGACCTTGACCATCTCCTTATGGTCAGAAAAGAATACCGGTACCTTTAAGATCAAATGCAGGCTTCGGTAGCCGTTGGGCTTTGGCTTTTTAATATAATCCGTCACCCGAACCAGCTCAATGTCATCCTGAGCCTTCAAAAGGTTCTTGACGGCATAGATATCCTCGATATACGGGCAAATAATGCGAATCCCCGCGATATCATCCAGATTATCCCTGGCCGACAGGACGCTCAGATCAAAGCCCTTGCGGTCCAGCTTTTCAACAATGCTTTTGGGCGATTTTACTCTGGACTGAATGGTGTGGATCGGGTTGCGCTCGTGGGTGGACTGAAACTCATCATTCAGAATTTCAAGCTTTGTGCGCACCTCCTTAATCGCCGCTGAAAAGGTGTTTTCCAGATCATATAATTCCTTGATTAAAGCCTGAGCCACCTCGTAGGGATCATTGGTATCGTTTCCAACAAATACCTCCGCCTCAACCTTTTTTAGTATATCCACCATGGGGGTCTTCTCGGTTATTTTTGTATTTAGCATACTATCTCTCCTGTTGTGATTATAAAGCAATCTCAATAACAAACTCTATTTTAATATGCTTCGCTTAATTTTTCATAAAATAAATTAAAAAGCAGACGCTTTTTTCGCATCTGCTTTTATTCTACCATTCTTTTGAGAAGGCTTCAACCTCTAAACAGGCATTCTTGACAATCTCCTGTACCTTATCTGGCCGTTCCTCCATACCCTGAGCATAAATCACCGAGACATCCTCAATTCCACACAGGCCAAGAATCCCCTTCAGCCAGTCTACGCCATAGCAATGCATTATGCGGTTGTCCGTATTGCAGGTGCCGCCGCTGGCCAGCAGAATCAGGGCTTTTTTATTCTCCAGCATGCCGACCGGCCCTTCCTCTGTATAACGGAAGCTTTTGCCCGCACGCATGACGGCCAGAGAATAGCTGACCATCTTTGGCGGTACGGTCAGGTTCCAGTGCGGCAGGGCAAAGACAGTTCTGTCTGCCGTCATAAATTCTTCGCAGAGTGCATCGATTTCCGAATAAGCGCTTTTGTTTTCACCGGACTGCCCATTAAAATAAGCGATCAGCTCCTCATCAATTTCTGGAAGTTCCAGGCGGCTGAGATCAATACGCTTAAGATGATCCTCAGGATGTGCTTCCTGATAATTTTTCATAAAAATTTCTGCCAGTTTACAGCTGACGGATGCCTCCGCCAGCGGACTGGCTGTTATAACTAGTATCTTCTCCATTTTTACCTACACCCTATTCTGTGGATTGCCCTCAAGCCAGCAGCGAATATTATCAAACACGATGACTGCGCGCTTATACAAGGATTCTTTTGTAGCGTATGCCACATGTGGTGTGAGGACGGTGTTGGGCGCGCTTAAAAGCGGATAATCCTTTGGCAGCGGCGGTTCTTCCTCGTAAACATCAATACCTGCGCCAGCTACTCTTCCTTCCTTCAATGCGTCTGCCAGGGCTTCATTGTCGATAACGCCCCCCCTTGACGTATTGATGATTATGGCTTCTGGCTTCATAAGCGCCAGCATATCCCGGCTGATGAGCCCCTGTGTTTCCGGACTCACCGGAATGTGGAGGGTGACAATATCGCTCTGCTTAAGCAGTTCCTCTAAATCCATATACTTGATGCCCATCTCCAGCCCTTCCGAGCGCACGGTCCGGCTGTAGGCCAAAAGCTCACAGCCAAAGGCTTTTCCAATTTCTGCCACCTTCAGCCCAATGGCGCCGGTTCCCACAATTCCAAGCTTTTTGCCGCAGAGCTCATAGCCGATCAGGCCGCCGATGGTTCCGCCATTACGGGTTTCATGGTCACAGGTCACAATATAGCGGTAGACATCAATCATCAGGCCAAAAGCCAGCTCGGCCACCGCGTTGGTGGAATAGCCTGCCGCATTGCATAGGATAATGCCTCTCTCCTGACAGGCGGCAACATCTACATGGTCAATCCCTGTAAAAGCAATATCCACCAGCTTCAGGTTTTTGCAGGCGTCAATGACCTCTTTGCCAAAGGGCTGGTTGGCCAATACGACAGCATCGGCATCCTTTACCCGTTCAATCAGCTTTTCTGTGTTGGTTTCCCGGTTCTCATAAGCAATAAACTCGTGCCCGTCCGCACGGAGCAGCATGCTCAATGTCTGCAATGCATCATCCGTGATGCCGAGAGGTTCCATTATTACAATTTTCATCGCTCGTTGCCTCCGAATCCTTATTTAATCCTAATAAGCTTATTATAATACAAACGCGCATGCTTTTTAAGGATAAATTTACACCAATAACCAAAATTCTTTGTGCACCTGATGTCTAAGCAGATAATTATTCGTCTTCTTCTGTCATTATTCGTATCTGATCATAACGGTATCCCCGGCTCATCAAATTTCGTGTAACCCGCTGCTTCAGTTCTCTGCCTGTATAGCCTTTGTTTTCCTGCATTCTGCGGTATTTTTCGTAGTAACGCCGCAGTTCCGCCATCTGGGTTTCCAGCAGCGCCTCCGTTTCTTCGTCTGTCAGATTCTCCGTCTCATCCTCAGGCAGATTCGCCTCGATCACTTCCCGGATGACCTCATTGGGAAACCCCTTCCTCTGCAAAAAGGTATAGATTTTACTCCTGCGCTTTTGATAGTTTTCCCGGCTGTACTGACGGGCCGCTTTTTCAAACTGCTTTTCGCAGCATATTCGCTCCTGCTCTGGCGTATAAAGCTCGTCTAGACTGGCGATCAGCTCCTGGGGGATTCCCCGCTTTTTTAAATCATAGCGCATCTTCACCCTGCCCCAGAAATTAAAATGGAGATTGTTGTAACAGTAATTTTTCACGTAAGCGGTATCATCGACAAAGGCATATTGCACGAGCTTTGCCATGACCTCAGCGATCACACGCTCACTGTATTCCTTCTTTTCCAGATAGTCGACCATTTCCTTTTCCGTCCGGTTCTTAAAGGAAAGATAGTTCAGGCTTTGGTCGTAAGCTTTCTGAACGGTTTTAGGATCACTCATAGGATTTCCTTTCCACTAAAAAAACTGCCGGCTGATTCCGGCAGTTTTATTTTAACAAATTTTAGACATATGCGCCAGACGAAACAGGGATATAATCCTGAATAAGCTGGGCAACACCACCGATCTTTACTTCAAAATGAAGATGATTGGCTGTTGAGGATCCGGTAGAGCCGGTTCCCCCGATGTATTCTCCCTGACCAACTGTCTGACCAACACTGACATCAATACTGCTCAAATGGCCGTACAGGGTTGAATAGCCACCCTCATGCTGTATTTCAATGCAGTTTCCGTAACCGCCAAAGCTTGACGCGCGCGTTACTGTTCCAGCCGCCGAGGCATAGACCGGGGTACCGTAGCCGTTCAAAATATCCACAGCACAGCCATTGGAGTGATTACTTGATCCGCCGCCCGGACGTCCTATCTCACCCACAAGACCGCTGGTCGGGATCAGAAACTGTCCGCTGCCGCTGATGGAGCCTCTGGATACAGGCGCAGACGCCGCTTCCTTTGTCCCCACACGCTTAACTGCCTTGACCGGTTCCTTGGTCATATTCTCTGCTTTAACTTCCTTGCCGACTTCCTGACCGTTTTCATAGGTGAAAACAGCATCGACATCCTTCTGTCCATTCTCACCCTTTTGTACTTCCTCCTCTTCACCAGTTATCAGCTCATCGGTAAGCTGTTCCTCTGTCTCAAAGGGGATTTCTTCCTGATACTGCTTTTCGACAACGGTAACCACTGTCAGTACCGGAGCCTTCTGTGTTGTGTTCAGGATATCGCCCTCCTTCAGGGCATTCAGGTCTTTATCGGCGTTCATAGCTGCCAGACGGTCAACCGTTGTTCCACGGTTGGCTGCAATGAGGTTTCCATCGGTTTCTCCCGGCTGAACTGTGCTCTGGGCCGTAATCTCATTTCCCTCTTTAAGATACGACATGGTGGCTTCATAATTTCTGGCGTCGGGTACTTCCACATTTTGTTCGTCAATGGCGACATTCTGCTTGAGCTCAGAGCTCAAAACTGTCGCGCCCTCTACCTGAGCGTATTGCTGTTTAAAATCATTCAACGCCTTTTCTGCTGTCTCCTTAGAGTCGGTCTGGATGGCGGCCTTTCCATCAATCACAATGGCAGCACCTTTCAGCTTAACATCAACTCCAGCCTTGTAAATCGTCTCGGCACACTGGTCCACATCAAGCTTTTCTCCCACAGTACGGGCTGGCTTGAGCTTAATATCATCTGCGATAAAAACATTTTCATTGCCGTATTCCTGAGAAAGCTTTTGCTGCAGCTCCCCAATGGCATTGTCAAAGGTATCTGGATCTTTAACATAGCCAATGCTCTGCCCATTGTACAGCACCTCATAGGCTGTTGTCTGGGCATGGGCTATACCGGTTCCGGCGCAGACCATAAAGGCGGTCACCACAATGGCGGAAGCCCTGGCTGTAAAAATCCGCTTTCCAATTTTATCGTTAAACTTATCCAGCCTTGCGTTAATTTTTTCTTCAACAGAACTCAGTTTATCTCCGAATTTTGAGGTTTTCAATTTATATTTTCTCCTTAAATTAGCGCTAAAACATGTTGTTAGCTAAATTTTAACATAAACGTAAATTTTTCTCAAGATTTTTGTGACTTTTTCGTTACAAAAAGGACGAATCTTTAAGATTTTTGTTTTTTAGTCCCATCCCGCATCCGCTTATGCTATAATAGAATACAAAATACAATTTACTATTGAGGTGAATAAAATATGATAACTGAAAGCCCTGATAACATAAATAATGTGATTGCGTCAGATATTTTTAACACGCTTTCCTTTTATCGTCCCGTTCTGGAGCACCCGATCCTCAAGGATTTTCTGGTTCTCTCGAAAGCCTATGAATCCGGCTTAAAGGGTATCGAATACAGGCAGGAATACCTGGACACCTACTATCACTTAAAATCCCTGATGCTGAGCTATTCCTTTAATAAAAGCGAGGATACCAACTATGCAAAAACGCCCTGGAAGGATTTTCTGATCACACAGATTGTTGGAAACGAAAACCCTCTGACCCTTCTTTTTGAGAGAGGCCCCGTCACCAAGCAGCATCCCTTTGCCAAAAGCATGTATCATGAGTTTGAAATTTTCATGAAGCTCTATCATTTTGACTGGGATACCTTTTTAAAGGAAACAACCCTTGACGACACCAATATCTTTTCCGCCCATATCTTTTTCCCGGTTCCGCCCTGTGATGAAATTGACCTGGCCTTTTCAACCAAGGACATTGACAAAGCCTTTGCTGCCACCAACGAATATATTAACCATCACGGTCTTGGTATTTTTGAGATTAATGTCAGCTTCAAAATTGTGGACGGCGGGCGGCTGTCCCCCATCACCAATCAAAAGTACAAGCCAATGGATTCCCTGGTTGGCTACGACATGCAGAAAAAAGAGCTCATTGCCAATACCGCCTCCTTTATCAATAATTATACCGGCCTGAACGTGCTGCTCCAGGGCGATATGGGCACCGGCAAGTCCACCATGGTTAAAGCCTTGCTGGACACCTTTAAAGATACCAAGCTCAAAATGGTGGAAATAAAAAAAGACCAGCTGGAATATATTCCTTCGGTCATCGAATACGTTAAAAAGCGCCCTTACCCGTTCATTCTTTTTATCGACGATCTCTCCTTTGACGAGGATGATGCCGACTATAAAATTTTCAAAAACGTCATGGAGGGCTCGTTGGAAGAAAATCCGCAGAATGTGCTCATTTATGCTACCTCCAATAAACGTCATCTGGTGACTGAAACCATGTCTGAACGTGATAACGCCGTCCATACCAAGGATGTTATGGAGGAAAAGCTTTCCCTCTCAAGCCGATTTGGTCTGGTCCTTACCTTTGAGGTTCCCAATCAGAAGGGCTACCTTTCCATGGTTCTCGAACTCGCAAAGGAAGCCGGCATCCATATGCCCACGGCAAGGATCGAATCTCTGGCCATTCAGTGGGAGCTGCGGCATCTCAACCGTTCCGGCCGTACTGCCGAACAATTCATCGATTATTTGAAAATCAATTCCTTCACTGAGGATTAACCTTTAAAAAGCTGCTGCAGGCACTCTGCAGCGGCTTTCTGTAACTTTCGACGACCGGTAAATTTTGCCGGTCATCTTTTTTTCCGAAAAAAAGAAAAAACATTGACAGCGCCGCGCGATCAATGTTATACTAGTGTTTGCGTTCAAATTATTTATCTTGACTAATTTTATAATTATATCACATATCGGTTTTTTTGTCAATAGGCAAGGAGGATATTTATGAAGAATTTTCAGATTGCACTGCTGAATTCTGGTACTCTGGACATTATTGAAAAAGAAAATGCCCTTCTCCGTACCAATGATGACGCCGCTAATTACGGCCTTTCCCTCACCCCCGACGAAGCCCATGAGCTGACGCTTCACAATGCCAACGAGCTTAAAAGCCATGGACGTGTAGAAATCGGCCAGGGCATACTGCCAAAAATTATCCGCGCAGTCTGCCATTCCCAAAATCTCTGGACCGAAAATTATGCACAAATTCTGGAAGAGCTGGTTGATGCCTTCTATATTATTAAAGAAGATACTCTGGACCGTATCAGCGACGACTGTATTATCGAGCATCTGGCCAATGCTCTGGACCGTGGATTGACAAATGCCGAAGATATCCTGATGGATCAACAAATTGACGCACTTTGCAGAAGCAAATTATACAAACAGGAGATTTAGAATGAAACAAATGGAGCCCGTTAGCACACTAAAAATCAAGAATTTAGACCCTGCCGAGTACACAAAGACTCTGCTTTATGAGGGAGTCCGCATTGGAATGATTAATAAAAACAACCTTGAAACCTTTCAGAAACATCTCAGCGCACTGCTCACAAGGCAGATCAGCCAGTATACTCAGGGTGGAAGCTCAGTAAAAACTGAGATTGCAGGCGTCCTGACCGATGGTATTTTTTACTGCATTGACACCATTTTATCCCAATACGAAACCCCTGAAGAAGCCCTGGAAAAGCTTCAAAGCTCAACCCTTCCAAGTCTTTTTACCGAAGGGCTGACTCAGATCAAACAGGAAATTAACCAGTCAAAGCTGCTTTATAACCGTCTCAGGGGAAACCGCCTGAAGGTGGACGTCTATGCTTACAACACCACCATTGACGATATCCCTCTATTCTTCAGGGATTATAATCCAGAATTCAAGGCAACCGAAACCCCCGGGATGTTAGAGTACCTTCCCTGCTACTACCGGAAAAATCTTTCCGGTATCCATTATATGAAAGAGATCATCCATAATCTTTATCTCGAAAACCATTTTTGTAATCAGTTTGACCAGGATGAAATCATGACGCTTTTAAACCAGTTCGCAGCCAATGTCGGTTATCCAAGCAGGGACCTAACGGAAAATATTTTTGGTCTGGTGCTCAGTAATGCCATCGCCCGCAAACTCATAGGCAATGACAGTGATTCAATCATCCTGACAGAACCGGAAGCTCTGTCTCTGGCCGAACAGTTTGAAGGACAGCCCCGTAAAAAATGTAAGGAAGCCGTCAGTCAGGCCATCTCTGCCATCATCGTCGAAAAAGGTCTGCGCTGGCCCTCACTTAAGACCTATCTGGGCAAGTGTCAAGATAAAACCGTTGCCGGCTTATACCGCTCGGTCAAGCAGGAGACGATCCGTTCCTTTCTGGCTGTCCGTTAAACTCCGCTCAAGCGCTTTTTTTCACCTGATGTGCCAACGCGCTCAGGCTGGTGCTCAACCGTATGGGACCAATAACGTTTTGGCATATGCGTCATCTGGCATTTAGGATTAAAACGCTGCTTAATACCGATGGTTTTGTAAAAGCGCTGCCACAGCTGCTGAAAAAGAAGCTCCTCTTCAGCAGCCTCCGGCAGTGTAAAATCCTCAATCGGCACAAGTATCCACTCATAGGGATGATAGATAAGGGCCGAGTGGTGGACCTCGTCATAGATCATGAAAGTTTCTCCGTTATAACGGTCACTGAAATGCTCAGCCAAAAGAGGAAGCACCCAGTTTTTAGGCGCAATTACCGAGACGAGTGTCTTGTTGTATTCTCCAAACCGGATAAATCCGCGAAGGAGATGTGCTTCGTTTTTAAGGTGCTTTACCGCCTTGTGGAGCTCATGGACATCCGGATCGGCAAGACAGTCAATAATCCCTCCTCCCACGCGGTAACCTTTACGGATAAAACGATACATCAGCATTTCTTTTTTAGGGTGGCAGGTCAAAAAGCCGCATTTTATAAAATCGGCCGCATCCGGAGACATTTTAATATCAAACGAACAGAAAACCCTGTCGGCATGCTCGCGGTTTGTTTCAATTTCCTTAACAGGATAAAGAAAAAACTGTTCAAAGGTGTCCGGTACAATGTCGACAGGCGTTTCTTTTTTCATATAGCTTTCAAAAACACAGCACAAAAACCCCTCAAAAGTGCCGTCATAAAGATAAACCGGCTTCATTGCGTCAGACATTTTAAAACCTCCCTGTGCAGCACAGGTGACTGATCTTTGTCAAAGAAGGACAGCTGTTCATATTTCCGCTCAATTAAATCGCGCTGTCCCTGCTCTGAAATCAAGGCTCTCAGCACACCGTCCGGCGTCACCTTAAGCCCCTCAACCATTTTTCCATTGCACAGAATAAAATACTGAGCCCGCTTTAAAACCACACCGATTTTACGCAGTCCCACAAAATCCAGTCTTCCCATCCGCCGCGCCTGAATAATGCGCATGGTGCTTTTGACCCCAATACCCGGCACCCTCAAAAGCATCTCTCTGGAGGCGGTGTTTACCTCAATGGGAAACTGGTCCAGATGAGCCAGCGCCCAACTGCATTTTGGATCGACCAGTGGGTTGAAATTCGGGTGCTCGGCATCCAGCAGCTCAGCTGCGTGAAAGCCGTAAAACCGAAGCAGCCAATCCGCCTGGTACAGCCGGTGCTCCCGTAAAAGCGGCGGTTTGGTATCGAGGGCCGGGAGCAGCTTATTCTCGGATACAGGCACATAGGCTGAAAAAAATACACGTTTAAGGGAATATTTCTGATAAAGGCCTTCTGTCAGGTTTAATATTTTGTAGTCTGTGTCCGGTGTTGCGCCAATGATCATCTGCGTGCTCTGGCCGGCCGGCACAAATTTGGGCGTATGCCGGTATTTAACTACATCATAGCTGTTTTCTTCTATCTTGCTGGTAATCATCCCCATGGGCTTAAAGATGGCTTTTTTTGTCTTATCCGGCGCCAGCCTTTTCAGGCCCTCCTCCGACGGAAGCTCGATATTAATGCTCATCCGGTCTGCCAGATAGCCCAGCTCTGTTAAAAGTCTCTGGTCTGCCCCTGGTATGGCCTTTACATGGATGTAGCCGTTAAAATTATATTCATCTCCTCTCAAAAGCGCCAGGGTCTCAATCATCCTCTCACAGGTATAATCCGGATTTTTAATGACCGAAGAACTCAGAAAAAGGCCTTCAATATAGTTTCTCCGGTAAAAGCCAATGGTCAGATCCGCCAGCTCCCTTGGGGTAAACACAGCGCGCTCGACGTCCTGAGAAATCCTGTTCACGCAATATTTACAGTCGTACACACATACATTTGTCATCAGCACCTTCAAAAGGGAAATACAGCGGCCATCCAGTGCAAAGCTATGGCAGATCCCGTCTGCCACTGTGTTTCCCAGTGCGCCTTTCTTCCCCTTCCGCTTTACCCCGCTGGAGGTACAGGCCACATCAAATTTCGCAGCGTCGGTTAGGATTTCCAATTTTTCTAATAATTCCATTTCAAGCCCTCATCTCTTCAAATATCCGTTCTTTCTTTAAATTAGTATAAAACATTCGATCTATTTAGTCAATAGAAAAAGAACGGATTTTCTATTTAATTCCAAACTGAGTTATGCTATAATGAATCATCACGAAAGGAGTGTCCCTATGCGCTTACAACCACCGGCTTTTCCTGACCCGTTAAAGCCCTGCGATGACCTGCTTACCATTATTTATGACTGCCTTGACAAGGAAGAGGATATTGAAAGCTTTGAATTCAGCGATACTGGTCTTGAAGCTTTTCATCAGTCTAAGCTCGAATTCCATCACTGTCAGTTTAAAAACTGCCAGTTCCAGTCCTCCAGCCTGACCCATACCTTTTTTGCCGATGTCCTCTTTACTGGCTGCGACTTATCCAATCTCAACCTCAGTGATTCCACCTTTCATCGAGTCATTTTTAAAAACTGCAAGCTGCTTGGCACAGATTTTAATGCCTGTATTCTGGAGGAATGCCATTTTACAGAGTGCCTTGGAAATTTTATGAATTTTTCCACCAGCAAAACCAAGCACGTTCTGTTTGAAAATTGCCCGCTTCAAAATGTCAGCCTTCAAGACTGCAAGCTTAAAAACACCCACTTTCAGCAGTGCGACCTCACTGAAGCCGATTTTCTCCATACACCTCTAAAGGGTATGGATTTTACAAGTGATACCCTGAGCCGGATCACAGTTTCAGGCAGCCAGGAACTGCGTGGCGCTGTTGTGAACCTCTTTCAGGCCGCCGAGCTGGCAAAGCTTTTGGGCGTTGTTATCAAAGAATAGGCGATGGTAAAAAAATAAGCTGCCGGAAGAATCCGGCAGCTTATTTCAGCTTTACAACTCAATAACAACCTTTTTATGCTTGGCCTCATAGGCCTCATAAACAATTCCAACCATATCAAACATTTTTTTGGAGGCGATGACCGCATCGGTGTCCGCGTATTTATCTTCCATATAGATAACCTTTTGGATTCCCGACTGTATAATGGCCTTTGCACACTCGTTACAGGGAAAAAGCGTCGCGTATAGAGTTGCCCCCTTTAATGAACGGCCTCCATTGTTCAAAATGGCGTTAAATTCGGCATGACAGACGTAGAGATACTTTGTTTCAAGAGGTGCCCCCTCCCGCTCCCAGGGCATATCATCATCGTGGCAGCCTGTAGGCATTCCGTTATAGCCCATGGTTAAAATTTTGTTGTCCGGGCTTACAATACATGCGCCCACCTGTGTTCCGGGGTCCTTGCTTCTTTTTGCAGCCAGCAGGGCGATCCCCATGAAATATTCATCCCAGGATAAATAATCTTCTCTTTTCATTTTTCTTCCTCCTCATCCTGTCCTTTAAAAATCTTCCGGCACAGCGCGCAGCCGGTGGGCGTTGCGGCCATCCCTCCAAGGGCTGTCTCCCGCAGCTCCGGCGGCAGCCGCCTTCCGACCTGCAGCATGGCGCTGACGGCCTCGTCGAAGGGCACCAGGTTTTTGATGCCGCTCAGGGCGATCTCTGCACTGATGATGGCGTTGGACGCTCCGATGGCGTTCCGCTTCTGGCAGGGTGCTTCTACTAACCCTGCGATGGGGTCACAGACCAGGCCCAGCAGGTTTGAAAGGGCGTTGGCGGCGGCGCTCAGGCACATCTGCGGGGTGCCGCCAAAGAGCTCGGTCAATGCGCTGGCGGCCATGGCGCTGGCGGCGCCGACTTCGGCCTGGCAGCCGCCCTCGGCTCCGGCAACGGTTGCGTTCCGTGAGATAATATAGCCGATGGCTCCGGCGTTAAACAGGGCGTTCTCCATATCGGCGTCGCTGAAGTGGTGTTCTTCCTGAACGGCCATGAGCACGCCGGGCAGCACGCCGGAGGAGCCGGCTGTAGGGGCGGCGACGATGAGTCCCATGGAGGCGTTGACTTCAAGTACGCCCATGGCGTAGATGATGGCTTTGGCGGTCAGGGGGCCGCTGATGCTGCTGCCTGCCTTTCGGCGCGCGTTGAGCTTCTGTGCTTCTCCGCCGATAAGGCCGCCGACGGAGGTCCGCTTTTCTTCAAGCGATGTTCGGACTGCGTCTTTCATGATTTCCCAGGCATGACGCATCCGGGCTTTTGTTTCTTCTGGGGTGTTTTCCAGATGGGTGGTTTCTCTTCTGAACATTGCCTCTGAAATCGGGCACTGGTGGCGGTGACAGGTTTTTAACAGGGTGCTTCCGTTGGTAAAATTCATGGCTTTTCTCCTACAGCTCTATCCGTGTAGCGCTGTTTATGTTTTCGGATGCTTCGATGGCTGCTATGACTTCGCTGGTGATTGCTTCGTCGGTCTCGATGATGGTGTAGGCGATTTCGCCTTTCTTTTCCCGGTAGAGCTTGGTAAAGGCAATGTTGATCTGACAGTCGCTGAGGCACCGGGTGATGTGGGCCAGGACGCCGGGCTTGTCCATCTGCCTGACCAGAATGGTGTTGTACTCGCCGGAAAGGGCGATCTCGACGCCGTTGATTTCCCGGATCACGGCGGCGCCGCCGCCGATGGATTCGCCGGTCACCATGGTGGTCTGCCCCTCGGTGTCGGTGATGGTGATGGCGACGGTATTGGGGTGGATGTCTTTTTTCTCGGTATTAACGATGAAACGGTAGTCCAGCCCTGCTTCTCTGGCATATTTGAAGGAATCCCGGATACGGTAGTCCTCGGTGCCAAAGCCCAGAATTCCGGCTACCAGGGCTTTGTCTGTGCCGTGGCCGCGGTAGGTCTGGGCAAAGGAGCCGTAGAGCTCAAACACCACCTTCTGGATGGTTCCACTGACCATTTTCCGGGCCAGCAGCGCGATTCTTAAGGCGCCTGCGGTATGTGAGCTGGAGGGCCCAATCATGTTTGGACCGATAATGTCAAATACGGATAGTTCTTTCAATTCCTTCCCCCTTAGCTTCTATAAGTTCTTCCATTTAAGATTACTCTTATTTTAATGGATTCGATACTTTTTATCAAGCCGTAGCTTTTGTGCATTTTTGTGAATCTGCACATTTTGCTTGGCCGGGGCTGCATTTTCAGCTCCCGCATTGTCCGCAGCCTTTTCCGGCTGGCTGTTTTGCTCTTTTTCCAATATATTTTTAATATCGGTCAGCAGGTCAATCTCTGTTACTGCGTCCTGTTGATCCTGGTTCTGCTCCTTACGGCTGATTTTCTGAATCGCCTTTGTCACAATATAAATGGACAGCGCTATAATAAAAAAGTCAATGACATTCTGCAAAAAGTCCCCATAGGAGATTACAAGCTCCGGCCGGATAATTTTATCGCCCTCCAGCGTGGCAGGGTGCAGCACCAGCTTTAGTGTCTTAAAATCAATACCTGCCGTGAGATAGCCGAAAAACGGCATAAGAATGTCGCTGACCACCGAGGATACTACCTTGTTAAAGGAATTACCAATGACTACACCGATGGCCAGGCTGAGGATATTCCCTTTAAATGCAAATTTCTTAAAATCATCAAACACAAAGCTTCCTCCCTTCGTCTTATACTTCTTACCCTTTTTCAAAAAATAAAAAAAGAAAGCCTGAGCTTTCCGAGCGAACGTTTATGCTGTCAGACTTTCTAATGTGGATTTCACATAGCATTTTTTAGCAGACGGTCCGCTTGGAAGCGCATTGATAATCGCATCTTCAAAGCCTGCCTGCTTCACTTCATTCAGTGTCAAATTTGTTTCTTCCATTGTCATTTTTAACAGGGCAATGACGGTTTCTTTCTCTGTTTTCATCTTTTCAGCCTTGGCACAGGCCATCAAAAACAAAGATCTTCCTTTTTTATCGATACGGTCTGAATAAGCGTGTCTTGCAAGGGACATAGCTTTCCGCATCATTTCTGTACTATATAACATGATTTAAACACTCCTTTCTTTTTCTATTTCTATTATACATATTTACCCAACAGATTAAATTAGAAACAGGTTAAAACTTGTGCTCAATCGCATTAAATCAGAAAGGCTTAAGCCTTTACAGCTACCGCATTTCTCCGGTACTGAATAAAAAAGAAAATCCCTGCGCCGATTAGGGATGCCCCCAACCCAGTATAAAATATCCCCAGGTAAAGTGGCGGAATGACGTGTGACATTCTCAGGGTTACCCCAAAGGTAATCATAAAAATCATAATCAGGTAGCTTTTTTTATCAAAAAACCGGTAAAACGGAACCTTCTCATCGCCGTAATTCATAATACGGGCGCTGTGCCTAACCACCATTTTATAGAACACAAATTTAAAAAACAGACCGAATACTATCACCGAAAATAACAACGGCAGCAGCGGCCCTTGCCAGTTGGCGATCATATCCGGTGTGCCGATACGCATAATGTTAAATCCTGCGATAAACCAGACTGCGCCGGCCAGCACCAACAGCGTTAACTTATCAACCCTTGGAATTATTTTTTTCACTTGATTCATCCTTTCTTTCTTCGCGATAGAGCAACTGCTCAAGCAGCTGGGTTAAAAAGCAGCAGTCCTTCTCTCTTTTTCCCATAAGGAGCAGTAAATTATCAAAAACAAAATCAATCAGGCCAGCTTTTGTAAACGAATCATTCCAGATGTCCTGCCTGATAACCTCATCGTTTTCCAAAACCTCCAGAATTCCCTTTTTAATATGCTCAAAGTGACGGGCCTCCTGCTCCTTACCGCTCTGGCCCAAATCAAGCCTGGTGATTTCTTCCAGCCAGCTTTCATAAACCTCCTGCACATTCCGGTATAAACGCTCGTAGACACCCTTTATAAAAAGGCAAAAATTCTTTTCTTTAAATAAATCATCGCCCACGCCATGAAAGGCTGATCGCCAAAAATCTTCGATGACTGCGACCATCAGCTCGCTTTTGGTTGGAAAATAATTATATATGGCTCCGACCGAGATACCGCATACTGCGGCAACACGGCGGATGCTTATTTTAGAAAGGCTTTCTGACAGCGCGATTTCCCGGGCCGCTGCCACCAGCGCCTCTCGTGAAGTGACATTTGCATTCATTGCTTCCTCCAAAGTGAACATGGTTCATATTATAATATTAAATCTTTTTTATGGGTTTGTCAATCTATCAAAACAGAATTGTTTTAATTTAAGAAATTGTAAATAAACCAGAACCCGCAGTGCCTTCGCCAAAACTTAGGCTCACTTCTTTATATTAAATTGATTCTATTCTAACTTTCTGTTTAAAGCTCACCATGCGGGTATAAAGAATGCAAACAAACATTAAAATATTTTGACAGAAAGGAACCTTCATAATGAAAAATCTCGATGAATTAAAAGAAAAAACACAGGAAATTAACAATAAAGTCAGCCAAAAAGCAAAGGAAGCGGTTGATAAAATTAACGAAAGTGTGGAAAAGGGCGCAGACAAAGTCAATGAAACAGCCGAAAATATGGTCGATAAACTAAGTAAGACAGCCGACAAAGCCAAAGACTCAGTCGATACATCCCAAAAAAACTTTAAAGCTCATTCGAAAGAAGTGGCCTCCAAGGCAAAATCTAAAGCCGATGAAACCATTGACAGATTGAAACATAAAACCGATGAGACAGCAGATGCCGCCAAGAAAAAAACAGACACAGCCGCCGATAAGCTTAAAGAACAGCAGCAGACACGTTGAGTCTGCCGGTTATCCCTGGAAAAACGTTTGTACCACATAAAAAAGCTATCGCCGGAAATACAGCGATAGCTTTTTTATGACTCTCTGTCACGGCTTAATATAAGCGTAGCCCTCTTCCTGCTTCTGGGCGAGTTCAATAATCCCTGCGGGCACAACATCGACAAAATCACATAAATCTTCTTTTGTAAGCTGATGGGCCCTCATCGCATTCTGACAGGCTGCAATACGCACATGGCTGTCGGAAAGCTTTTGAAGGCTCTGGTATAAAGGCTCCTCTATACCCTTGCGGACCAGTCCGGTAACGGCTTCGCCGTTCACCACTATCTCAGTCTCCAGCTCAAGCCGATTATCCTGAACATACCTGGCAGCGTTGGCGGCATTGGTTGCTGCCATGCCCAGACGGTTCGTATCATCAACGTGAAACAGTATTTTCATTTAAAACACTTCCTTATAATGGTTTCTTTAGTCATTATACCCCGGCAGCTCTCTGTCTACCGAAATCCCGTTTGCTTTAATCTTTTCTTTGGATTTCTGCGGACGTCTGCTTTTTCCGTTTGACCAAAACCGTTGTGCAGTGGGGACAGCGCACGGCTTTTTTCGGTATTTCGGTAAAGCAGTAAGGACAGGTTTTCGTTTTTTCTTCCTCATCGCTCTCCTTTGTTTTTCTGAGGCCAGCCAGCTTGTTCATGCCCTTGACCATCAAAAAAATAACAAAGGCCATGATGAGGAAATTAATAACCGCTGTAATGAAGGCACCATACCGAATACTGGCATCCCCGATGTTGACAGCTAGATTACTGAAATCAACCCCGCCAAAAAGACCGAGAATCGGCGAGATAATATCTCCGGTTAAAGAGCTGATAATCCCCTGAAAGGCAGCGCCCATAATCACCGCAACGGCCAGTTCCATCACATTGCCTCTGAGGGCGAACTCTTTAAACTCTTTGAGTAAATTTTTCATAAACATAATCCTTCCCTGAGTTGTTTTTAATAAATATATCCAACTTACAGAAAAAAACAACATTTTTTGTCAACTTTTTAAAACCAGTGGTTCCGTTTAAAATAAACGACTGAAGCGATAATAACTCCGGCACTCAGGATAATAACCATGGGATAGCCATAGAGACTCTGATACTCCGGCATGTTAAAATTCATACCATACCAGCCGGCAATCAGACTCAGCGGAAAAAAGATGGTCGTAATCACGGTAAATATCTTCATGGTCGTATTGAGGTTTATGTCCACTTCTGCCTGATAAGCCTCCCTTATCTGGGCCACATACTCAATAAGCGAGAGTACATTATTATAAAGGCGGTCCACCTTGCCAGCTAAAATCCGCAGCAGCTTTAAAGACTGGTGGTCAAACAGCTTATTTTCATTCAGATCAATATATTTAAAAACAACACTAACCTGTTCGTAGTATCTTTTCAGCAGTACCAGTTTTTTTCTGTAGCCAATAATATTGTTTACATAATTTTTATTTCTTTTGTCATCAATGATCTTTTTTTCAAGCGCCATGATTTTTTCTTCAAATTTATCCAGATAACTGTTGTCATCCTCCAGAAGCTTATCAAAAAGATGAAACAGAAGCCGGCCATAGCTTACCTCAAGCTTATCGTAGGCTGAAATCTTCTCAAGAATCCTGTGGACAAACTTTTGATCCTCACAGACAATAAAGAAAATATTTTCCCAGATAAACAGGTGCATTGTCGGGACATCCAGCTTCATGACCGCCAGATCCACCACGGCAATGCACAGCATATCCAGGTGGTCATAGCTTTCAAAGCGGATGGCATCATTGGCCAGCGTCCGGCTTAAAAGCCCGGCCCGGAGCCCGAATTTATCCCCTTGTCCGTCAGCTTCTTCATACGTACTAACGCCAACGTATTTTTTATCGGACTCCAGCGCTGTTTTATCATCAATACGGTGGATCCCTGATTTTTCCATTAGATATAGCATTTCATTATCCATTCCTAGTCCTGTATTTTTATGGAAGATTAATCATCAACACCCCATAAGCCCGTTCGTTAATCCAGACAGACAAAGAGGCCTTAGAAACTTTAAAAACACCGTAGCCTTCTTCATCAATAATAACCGGCTCCGAAAAATGGCGGGTACAGTCTCTGAAGGACTGGCCTGTAAAGGCCGGACCGATGTACATACGTTTTTCCCCTTCCGGACCATTGGACAATAAAACAGCAATACCCGAATCCGGATGCTCAACCTCTCCCTCTCTGGTCCATCCTACAATATTCGCATCGTCAAAATAATCGTGCTGCTGGCCATAGGCATAAAGGCTCCGGACTCTCAAAAGCACTTCCAGGCCAATGACTGCCGGCAGGTTATCGTGCGGCATACCGTAATAGTCTCCATAGAAAATGCAGGGATAGCCGCTTTCTCTCAACAGAATCACCGCATAGGCCTGGGGCTTGAACCATTCCTGAACCCAGGATTCCAGAGACTGCCCCGGCTGAGTGTCATGGTTATCCACAAAGGTCACTGCTTTGTCCGGAAAGACATTGACCAGTGTATTTTCAAGCAGACTCCCCATATCAAAGGCCAGTCCCTCGCAGGAGGCCTGATGAAGCTTGAAGTGCAGCGGGACGTCAAAAAGGGACATGCTCCAGTTACAGACCTTAAAGTAATGCTCCAAGGTTTCGACATCTGCGCTCCAGTACTCTCCTACCGAAAAGAGCTCCTTACCGGTTGTCTCTCTGAGATAGGAAAGCCACTCATCAAAAAACTCGAAACGAATATGCTTAACCGCATCCAGGCGGAAGCCGTCCATATTGGCAGTCTCAAGGTACCATTGGCCCCATCGCTTCAGTTCTTCGACCACCTCACGGTTAGTCATATCCACATCCGTACCCATCAGGTAGTCATAATTACCGTTTTCCGGATCGACCTCGCTGTCCCAGCCCTTGTCGTGGAAACGGTAAATACCTCCGCTGTTGCTCTTATTATCCCAGTCTGTCCCGTCAAAATAACGCCAGTTCCAGGTGAAATCTGAGTATCTGCCATTTCTTCCCGGGAAGGTAAAGCGCGTCCAGGCTGTAATGACACTCTTTTCGCCAATCTGCTCATTTCGGTCTGTTTCCTTGCTCTGGATCGCTTCTGTTTCCTCACATTCATCTGCGCCGATTCGGTGATTCAACACAATATCGGCCAAAACCTGAATCCCCTCATTATGAAAGGCATCGATGGCCATTAAGTATTCTTCACGAGTGCCGTATTTAGTGGCAATGTCCCCTTTCTGGTCAAATTCTCCCAGATCGTATGTATCGTAAACCGCATAGCCCACATCATAGACACCATCCGCGCCTTTATAGGCAGGTGGAAGCCACACGGCAGTAATTCCGGCTTTTTTCAGATTCCCCGCCTGTGCGGCACACCGTTTCCACAAGAGCTTATCCGCCGGAAGGTACCATTCAAAATACTGCATCATTGTTCCGTTATTCATTTTATCACCTTCTCAAAAGATTATAGGTTTTGGTTTTTATTATATCATGCAGAGATTATAAAAACATTAAACCATAATGAAAACGACGCCACATTTTAACAAAACAAAAGACACGCCCTCAGACGTGCCGGATTTGCCCAGTTGCGTTTATTCCACATCCGCCGCTGCATCGGGCTTCGGTGATTCTGAATCAATGCATCCCTGTGGGAATTCAGCAGAGCAAATGGTTTCTTCATAAATGTACTCACCACATTTGCCTGTATTATCAGCAGTCAAGGCTGCACCTCTTTTATCTTTTAAAAATGCACTCGTATCTTTTTCCATCATAAATACCTCCTTTTAGTGTTGTTTAATTTTTACCCAAAGATCTGTTGAAAATAACACTTCCTCTCAAATTTCAGAAAAGAATAAAATCCATGGTTCAATGTTGTATTTTTTTATTTGAACAAGTATAATAGCACTGAGCCAAAACGTTCAACTAACAAAAGAAAAGGAGGAAAATATGGGCTTTCAATTTGGTAAGAGAGGCTATACCTTCGGGGTAATTGCCATTATTCTGTGGGCGCTTAATATTCTATTGACCTTTCAAAACAACACAAATCCTGTTTCACTTGTCTTAAGCGGTCTGATTATTGTCTGCGGCGCTGCAGCCTTTTTTATGGGGAAAAAAGAGCTGGCGGCAGACCCTAAAAATGATAATGCCAAAACAGGCCGGACCATTGGCCTTATGGTCGTTGTCTTTAAATTTGCCAGTCTGCTGTTTTTTATATTCGGCGGCGGACGTCTTTTCTGATACTTGATGCCTGGTTTTCCAGGCTTTTTTTAGTATAAAGCGGGGCTCCTGCCAAAATGACAGGAGCCCCCGAGAGAAATGAAAAGTTTTCTGGTGTCTGGTTTAATTATAACCGGTCTCTGCCCCGAACACCAGTTAAAAGCTTGTTAAATCATTCCGAGGTCAGTTTTTTGATCTCGCTGTCCGAATATCCCAGGCCCTTCAGCATCTCTTCGGTATGATGACCGACCGGATACCCGCCGTATCGGTATTGGGCTGGGCTTTCCGAAAGCTTGACCGGGCTGCCGTATTGGGCGACTTTTTTACCACCTGACAGAGGCAGCTCTACCTCCACCACCATTTCACGCTCCCGGATATGCGCGTCCTCACCCAGTGCCTCACCGACTGACAGCACGGGCTCCACACATACATCATGCCCTTCAAAAACAGCCCTCCACTCATCTCTTGTTCTCTCTTTAAATATCGCTCTGATCGTATCCTTGACAGCCTCTGCATTTTCTGGCCATACCGAGCCCTCAATCAAGTCCTCTCTGCCGATACAGCGGCAGAACTCCGCCCAGAATTTAGGTTCAAGAGACCCGACGCTCAGGTATTGTCCGTCCTTTGTCTCATAAAAATCATACATGCAGCCACCGTTCAGGCGCTCTCCTTCCCTTCTCGGCACTTTTCCAGCTGCCAGAAAAGCCGCGCCGTCCATTCCATTAAAGGGAATCAGTCCATCTAACATGGCAATATCGACATGCTGCCCTTTTCCTGTCCGGTTCCGGTACTGAACCGCTGCCAGAATCCCAATGACAGAGTTCATCGATCCGACGGCCACATCTGCAATCTGCATGTTAGTCAGCACAGGTCCGGTTTCCACACGGCCGGCCTGACCCATGTTGCCACTTCTCGCCAGATAATTAATATCGTGCCCTGCCTTATGACTCAAGGGCCCTGTCTGACCATAACCGGTTAGCGAACAATAAATGAGCCGCGGATTGATCTCTGCAAGGGTTTCATACCCAATCCCCAGCTTCTCCATGACTCCGGGCCTGAACTGCTCCATAACAATATCGTACTCCAAAATCAGCTTTTTAACCACCTCGATGCTTTCTGGTTTTTTCAGGTTTAAAAGCATGGTCTTTTTATTGCGCCCAAGCCAAGCCTGGTTCGCCGACACAGTGGTCCCCTCAACAAAGGGCGGATAGTCCAAAACAATATCCGGCTTGCCAGGCCCGCTTATTTTTAACACCTCTGCTCCAAGGTCTGCCAGCATGGTGGTGGCAAAGGGGCCTGGCAAAAGGGTTGAAAAATCCAGTATCTTCAGGCCCTCCAGAGCCCCTTCTTCTCTTTTATCTGTCATTGTATAAGTCCTCCCCATTTTTAGCTTCATTTTAACAGAATGGCCGCCATTATGCAAAAAAAATGCCTCCGGCGGACCGGAGACAAAAAATGAGGGGAAAAGAATCGTTCAATTCTTTTCAGTCGCTTTTGCGTTTAAAGACAAAAGCTCTTTTGGAATTCCTCATTATTTTATTCTTTTAACGCTAAGGTTTCAATGTATTTTACCTCTGTTTACTGCTAAAATCTTGACTGAAAAAGAAGCTTACCTATCACGAAACTGACAATCCGTTTTAAAAATGCCTGCTCAAGAATTCCAAAAGAGTAAAATTTTGTCATTTTTTACATTTTTTCTTTCATTGCTTTAAAAAGCGGAGTGAAAAGCTTCCGAACAACGCTTCCAGCATCGAACTGTTCATCAATGGCCTCAAAGGCTTCAACCATTCTTTCAGGAATCTCCTGCTTCTGAAGCTTTATGCAACAGCATTGTTCTATCCCTTCGGCAACCTCTTTTGCCAATCCCTCTGCGGCCTCGGCTTTACCTGTCAGGTATTTCAGACAACAGCGATGGATAAGCCGGAGAGTTTTATACCAGAGAGGGCGCGCCAGTATCAAATCCGTCGTTAATCTCACGCGTTCAGCGCTTTCTCCAACGACGAAGCCAAAATCGCACAAAATCTGGTTAGCTTCAAGCTCTTCTTTAAGAACAGCTTTGCGGATGTCCAGATCAACGCTGATCCCGTCCGCATAATTTAAAATCAAAATACCCTCTGGCTTTTCAGTATAATTGGTCATAGCCAAAGGGCCGTAATCTGTCAATATTTTTTCCAGCTGCTCCACATTTAAGTTCCCGGTTAAAATCAAATCAATGTCCGAAAAACAGCCGGCCTTTCCAGACGCCAGTGAGCCTTCCAAAACAAGAGAAAGCTTCTGATCTTTACAAACAGCCTGTATATACTCTATATACTGCTTATGTTTTAATGTTGGATAATTTATTTTCATCTTTGCTCTCCTGAATTACAGATAAAAACGATTTTTCTTAAAGATTTATTGCGGGGCCGGCAGACGGACATTGGGAGCGTTATTCATGATGTGCTTTGGATATATTTGTTCTATAAAAATATATACACCTTTAGTATCGAAAGGAGTGATTACAATGATGTCACAACTCGTAAATCCTGGTACAGACAATCAGGCACCGGGCACCTACAAGGAAGTAGGTCCTCGCGGCGGTGAAATTAAAAACGGCCGTGTTGTTACAATTGCAAAAGGCGACCGCCTTCCACCTACTCAGGAAGCCGGTCATAAATGGAAAAAGCAATAATCGCAAGCCACTGCCTGTCAGTGGCTTTTTTCATCTTCACATGTTATAATGAGAAAAAAGGGCGTGAATTTTATGTCAATGCATTTTGTCACCTCAACCCTGGTCGATTCCATTGGGTACCACAACGGTAATCTGTATATACAGTTTAAAAACGGCAATCTATACGAATATTTTAATGTCCCTTTTCGCCATTACCAAAGCATGCTGGCCGCAGAATCTGTTGGCAAATATTACGGCAGGTACGTTCGTGGACAGTATCCGCGTAAAAAGATCGCCTACAGCTTATAGATAACAGGTCATCAGATTGGCCGGAGCGTACTGATCTCCAATTTTAAAGAATTTTTCATAGACGCCAATGGTTCTAAAACCAAACTTCTCATAAAGATGGATAGCCGCCCGGTTATCGGACCGCACCTCCAGCTCAACGACTTCACAGCTTCTGCTCTCCTTTGCAAAATCCATCAGGGCCCGCATCATTTTTGTGGCGATTCCCTGATTCCAGTACGGCTTACGGACGGTCAGACCCAGCTCTCCCCGATGGCGGATGCGCGGCTTATCATAGGCTGTGATCGAACCCAAAGCCACAATCTCATCATTAATTTTCCCCACGTACATGACCGATGTTTCAGATTCCCTTGCTCTTTGGATAAAAACCTTCTGAGCTTCCAGTGTCATACCGGAACCTTCTCTGCCAAAGGTCAAATTTTCGCTCTCCACACCGATTGCATCACGGTATTTTAAAAGCGCCTCTGCATCCTTCTTCTCAGCCTGCATAATGGTTAGACTCTTCATGCCGACCTCCTCCTTTCTCAGATCATTAGCATTACATTATACTCTAAATTTTATTTTTTGACAAATAAAAAGGGCCCTCCTGGAGCCGGTTTTAAAAATTTACTGAACGACCACTAAAAACATTTTAAAAGCTTCAAGGACATCTACACTGTGAGGAATTCCCTTTGGCATAATAATCATTTCGCCTGCGCTGACAGCCTTCTGTGAGTCATCGCCAACGGTGATTCCTGCTTTTCCATCCATGACATAGAGTAAAGCATCGCCCCCTGCTACATGTGTGCTTAAACCTTCTCCCTTCGGGAAAGAAAAGGCTGTAACACTCAAGGCGTCGTTCTGTACAAGGGTTCTGCTCTCTACTCTGCCCTCAGCATAATCAACCAAATCTGCCAGGGCATATACTGTTTTTAAATCTATATTTTTAAAACGCTCATTCATTGTAAGTACCTCCATTAATTTTGTTATTTTTTAATATACACCCTTTCTCGCGATAAATCCGTGACATTCGCAACATTTAAGCGAAGCTTAATGAAATTTCAGGCTGCTTTCAATTTAATTCGTTCCCCGATGTTTCTAAACAGAAAAATCCCCGGTTCACAAGGATCCGGGGATTTTAAAAAAGGAAAAGTTGGGGAGTAAGTTTTATTAATTTAAGTAAGAGGTATGTGTGTTCAGAAATAATTATACCCCAGACAAAATATTTTAATCATATCCGCAATCTAAATAATTAAGTTTTTCTTCTTTTTAAAATGAACACTCTCCTCCGGTGTCAGCTTATCCACCTCTGTGAGCATTTGCTCGAGAATACTGTCAATCAGCCCATCCACATAAAAAACATCCAGATTACGATCTTTTTCTTCCTGTGTTAATTTCATTTTTTCTCCTTTTATATAAAACCCTGTTCCGGCCTGTCTCAGATGTACTGGTAAACAAGCTGAACATAAAACATATTTCCGTACTTATACCTCCAGCCACCATTTGCTTTTAAGGCGATGGGGTTTAGATAAGCCACTTCTTCACCGCCAGATTTCTGTCTGGCATACTCCATGGCCAGCTCAGTCGTATAGGCGCCGCCGTTTTCCGCGATAAAGTCAAGGAAATCATCGCCAAAATTATAGGCCTGCACGACCGTGTTAAAATCGCAGCCCTTTTCCGCAGCAAGTCTCAGCAGCTTTGCGAAATAGCGGCACCCCTGGTCAATGGACTCCTCCGTCTCTAAACTGTTTGGCGGAAGACCTAATGATTCGCTGGACTGCATAACGTCCTCGTGCTTTCCTCCGGATTCCACCTGCATAACTGCCAGTAGATAATCTGTATATTCCTCGATCCCATATTCGGAAGCATACTGTGCAACCACAGGACGGTACTCAGCAACGGCTGACGAAAGGCCTTCTTCACGGGATTCGTCATTGTTTTTATTTCCTCTCCCAGCCATAAAGCTGCAATTAAGAAGAAGGACCCCTGTGATTAACACGATGCCCCAGATAAGCGGTCTGAATCGTTTTTTCTTCCTGGAACGTCCCTTTTTCTTCATAAATCAAAGTCCCTTTCAAAATAATATTCAGACACTATTCTAAACTTTAAATCTTATATAAGAATTAATTCAGGTACTCTGTTAAATGTAAATTTAATAAAAGTATACTGAGCACGGCCCATCCACGTTTCAAGTCCAAATAAAAAAGCCTGAATCCCGATCAGATACTGGGGTTTCAGGCATCTTCTTTACGATAATGGAGCGGAAGACGGGATTCGAACCCGCGGTCCCCGGCTTGGGAAGCCAGTGCTCTACCACTGAGCCACTTCCGCTTAAAACTACTGTCTTGTGTTTCATGCTGCGTTTTCTGCTTATGTCACTCCCCCGGACTAAACGACTCAAATCATACCTTTTCGAGGCACGCGAATCTCAGATTTGGCTTCTCTGTTTATACCACTGAGACACTTCACGCACGAGCAACTGCATATTATCTTACTCTTTTACTTTGAAAATGTCAATAATATTTGAAAAAAATTTATGGACAGACATAAGTAAAACCGATGTTTCATTATTTTCTTTTAGGATATATTAATGTAAAGGTATGCTATAATGCCATTAAGAATTTAATAAGGAAGTGATCTTTTATGAATGGGCAAATCTTTAACCCTGTTCTCTTCGAAATAACTTTAGAGACGCTAAACGACGCACTGAAGCTTCGGAATCGCAAACGGCTTTTAAACCAGGCGCAGATCCTGCTGGATCAGACAAATACTGCCGCGGTACCTAAGGCGCTGGTGATCCCCGGCACTGTCGATAAAAAAAACAAAACGCAGATCGTAATCAACGGCGCGGCTTTTACAAGCCCGAAGCTTATGGCAAATCTGGATGAGGGCGATGCCCTTTATGCCTATATCGCGACCTGCGGCGCGGAGATTGACGCTTACGCCGCTTCCTTAACGGATCAGATGGATCTTTTTATGATGGACGGCATCATGAACCTTCTTGTAGGTGCCGGAAAGGCCTTTGTGTCAAAGCAGGTTCGCAGTGCTGCCAGCTGGCCGGATATCTGCGACTATGTTCCCGGCGCGGGCGAATCCTGGCCAAAAGATGAACAGACCAAGCTTTTCAGTCTATTTGGCGGTTATCCGGCCGAAATCGGAGTTTCAATGGAGGACGCAGCCTTTGTCCTGCCCAGAAGATCGACCATCGGCATTTTGTCAAAAACGAAGTAAATTGTAAAGAGCCTGCACAGGCTCTTTTTTAAATAAAAAAAGCCGCTACATCAGCGACTTAAATTCAAGGTTGGAGGTGCTACCCAGAATCGAACTGGGGATAGAGGTGTTGCAGACCTTTGCCTTACCGCTTGGCTATAGCACCTTAAAATGGAGCGGAAGACGAGATTTGAACTCGCGACCCTCGCCTTGGCAAGGCGATGCTCTACCACTGAGCCACTTCCGCATAATAACTTACTAACACTGTCTGACCACTTAATGATTGAAGTGGTGCCCAGAGGCGGAATCGAACCACCGACACGAGGATTTTCAGTCCTCTGCTCTACCGACTGAGCTATCTGGGCTTGCATAAACTTGCAGTGACGAGTACTAATTATACTGTCTCAAGCAAATAGTGTCAAGTACTTTTTCAGAAAAAAATAAATACTTTCACGTTTATGTACAATAAAAAATGGCGACCTGGAAGAGACTCGAACTCTCGACCTCCAGCGTGACAGGCTGGCATTCTAACCAACTGAACTACCAGGCCGCAGTACATAAAAAATGGTGGTCGCTATAGGGCTCGAACCTATGACCCCCTGCTTGTAAGGCAGGTGCTCTCCCAGCTGAGCTAAGCGACCATCAACTTGAGTACGTGCATTATTATACGGCAGCACGCACTCTTTGTCAACACTTTTTCACACTATTTTTAAAAAAATTTGAATTTATTTTTTTTCGGCCACAAACTGAACACGGTCGCATTCGTTGCTTCCCTGCAGAAAGGTGCCAAAAGCGTAGATTTTAATATTAATAAAGCCCGCGTTCTTGAGCATATGATAAATTTCTTCTACTGTATAAATATACTGGCTCTGGCTTTCATCATAGCGCGAATATCGGCCGTCCTCCTCTTTTATGAAAAAGGAAAGGTCGTAGTCCATGCGTCCAGCTTCAAAGTCCGGAGCATTTTCCCACACGCAATAGACATTGTCCAGATCATAAACATAGGTATTGTCCTTTATAACCTCTTTAAATTTGACTGGGGTATTGATGTCAAAGAGCAGCATTCCACCGCTTTTAAGAGCATCCTGGCTGCAATAAATGAAGTTCTGGACTGCGGCCTGGTCCGGCAGGTAGTTGACGCTGTCACAGCAGGAGACCACGGCGTCAAATTCTTCGCCAATCTGAAAATTACTCATATCCCCCATAAAAAAACGGACATTTGAAAGGCCCTGGTCGGCGATTTTTTCATCCGCGACAGTCAGCATTTCCTCGGACAGATCCACAGCGGTTACTGCATAGTCCTTTTTTGCCAGCTCACTGGTAATGTTACCGGTGCCGCAGCCAAATTCCAGCACGCTTTTCACTTCACTTTTCGCGTTCAGCAGCAGGCGGAACACGTAATCCCCCCACTGCTTATAGTCGATTTCACGCATCAGGTCGTCATAGACCTGTGCAAATTCTTCATACATTCTCTTTTCTCCTCACTCTCTTTTAAAGGGTATATTCCCCCACTTTGGTAAGAATATTCATATAAACCTGAAGTCCTCTCAGAAGAACCTTTTCATCAAAATTAAAGCCGTGGGTGTGGAGGTTCTGGGTATAGCCCTTCCCCTCGCTGCCAGAGCCAAGGCCCATGAAAACACCTGGAACGGCTTTCCGGTACATGGCGAAATCCTCGGCCAGCATCACCTTTTTAAACAGCTTCTTTTCATCCGCCTCACCGCACAGAGGCCAGATCTGGTCGAACAGAGCCTCGCTATTGATGACCGGCGGGTACATATCCACAAACTTAATCTCAATTTTACAATGGTACATCTGCTCAATGCCCCTGGCCATATCCACCATGCGCTGCTTCATGGCCTTTTGGACATCCTCTGAGAATGATCGTACCGTACCGGAAAGGCTGACCTTATCGGCAATAATATTCATCCGAGTGCCGCCGTCTATGGTGCCGATGGACAGCAGAGCGCTGTCGTTAGGGCTCACGGTCCGGCTCACGATCTTCTGAAGGCTGGAAATATAGTCGGCAGTGGCTACAATGGCATCGATCCCCTGATCCGGATCGGCCGCATGGCCGCTTTTTCCCAGGATATCAATGTAAAATTCAGAGGTCATTGCCATCATCGGACCCGGGGTTGTACTGATAAGCCCTTCCTCTACGAAGGGAAACAGATGGTAGCCAAAAATAGCTTTGGTTTTATACTTTTCAAGCACCCCACTCTCAACAATAGGGCCAGCCCCGCCCGGGCCCTCCTCCGCAGGCTGAAACACCAGCAGGGTATTACGCACTCTGGCTTCAGGATGTTCTTTTAAATATCTGGCCACCAGAAGCACCATGCTCATATGGCCATCGTGGCCACAGGCGTGCATCATGCCCTCATGCTCAGAGGCAAAGTCCACCCCGGTTTCTTCCGTGACACCCAGGCCGTCCATATCGGTGCGGATGGCGATGGTCTCGTCCAGCCCGTTTAAATTTGGAATAAACAAGACAACACCAGTATCACAGACCTTTTCTGGAGTATACCCCAGCTTTTCAAGATAATCTATAATAAACATCTGGGTTTCACGCTCATTAAAGCCCGTTTCCGGGATTTTATGTAAAGTCCGCCGGAGGCTGACGGCTTCCGTCTCATAGGCTTTGATGGCTTCAGGAAGCTTTTGGTAAAAGTCAACTGCCATGAAATCACTCCTTTTTCTAAAGATTAAAAATAATTATATATTAAAGAACAGGATAACACAAGCGCACGCTCCCGCTCCTTCAGCCATAAAAAAGATGACCTGCCAAAACGGCACGTCATCTCAGTTTGCTAAGCGCTTCGGATACGCTCGATATGCAGGGCCAGATAGCTGACCTCCTTTTCGGTAAACGGCTCACCCAGTTCGCGGGAGAGCTTTTCACAAATTTCTCCGGCTACCTCAAAGGAGTAGGCGCATTTTTCCTTTGTAAATTCGATCATATCGCTGTTGAGCTTCTCATTATTGTGCACCCGGGCCAGCATACATTTAATATGGTACAAAAGCCGGTTATAAGCAAAGGAGCCCATGTCGATCCCGACACCGCATTCCTTCTCGATCCGGTCAATGCTTTCCCGGATGATCACCGGAATTTTGAGAGACTGGGAAACCTGCGTGTCGCTGAGGGCCGAGTGGATGTACAGCGTAATGTAGCTGACCTCGTCGTCGGGAATGCTGTAGCCGGTACGCTCGCGGATGATCTCCCTTCCCTTTTCGGCAATGGCGTACTCTTCCTCAAAAAGCAGACGGATATCCTCCGAAAAGGGGTTGGACAGATCCATCTGGCTGTTCATACGGACAATAGAAAAGGCGATATGGTCGGCCAGGGGCAGCAGTATATTGGTATCCACAGCCTTGAATTTCTCCTCGGACAGGCGGATAATATCGTTGGCGATTTCCAGGTAAACCGGATCGACCGCGCTGATAAGCTTGTCTGAAGGGCCTTTGCTGGTTTCCTTCTGCAGATGGTATTTTTTAACGCTTTTCGGATCCTCAAAAGGCTGGTTGACTTTTTTGTTAAAGCCTACGCCCTTCCCCAGAAAGATGACCTCCTCCTTGCGTCTGAGGTCAACGGCCAGAACCGCGTTGTTATTTAAAACTTTTTTGACACAGTACACTCGGTGTGCCCCCCCTTCTGTATCTTCTCGCAGAGCTGTAAAAAGGAAGGCCTTTCCTATTATAAAGAGCCTTCCTTTTGTCGTTCGCTGATGGTCTTGTTTTAGCTTTCTACCCTATTATACACTTATCCGTCAATTTCGACAACATCCATATCGGTGGTCGCATCGCCTTTTGCCAGAATTTGCATGTCCTTGCCTGCCGGCAGGCCGGTAAAGATCATGGGCACAGCCGCGGACGGGGCGTTGGCCTCGATAAAGGGCAGATCAATGGTCAGAAGCAGATCACCGCGCTTAACGGTATCGCCCTGCTCAACGTGCGGGGTAAAGCCCTCGCCGTCGAGATTGACGGTGTCGATGCCCACATGGATGAGCAGCTCTGTACCGTCGGCGGATTTCATTCCAATGGCGTGGCCCGTTGGGAACAGCACCTCGATGGAGCCATCGCAGGGCGCATGTACCTCGGAGCCTGTCGGAAACACCACAATGCCATCGCCCAGCATTTTCTGGCTGAAAGCGTCGTCCGGGGTTTCCTCGATACTGGCAACGCGGCCGTCGATGGGGCTTGAGAAAAATTCGACCGTGCCGTTCTTTTCAGTCATATTTTGCGTTTCAGCGGCCTTTGGAGCTTCGGTTCCAGCCATATCCAATGACAGGTTATCCGCTTCCGGGGTTTCCAGGAATTCTTCAAGATTTGACTTAATATTCGGTACGGTCGGGCCGTAAATGACCTGAACGCCCTGGCCTTTGATGACCACGCCTGCTGCACCGCTCTGTTTTAAAAGGTCCTCGTTAACAAGAGCAGAATCCTTCACTGTTGTACGCAAGCGGGTAATGCAGTTGTCCAGATCCTCGATATTATCCTTACCTCCCAGGCCTACAGTGATCATAGCTGAGACAGGGTCGCTGACACCTGCTGCCGGACTGCCTTCTGTGCCGCCGCTGTTTTTTCTGGCGTCGACATCGGCCCGAGTGTAGAGCTTGGTTTCTTCATCGTCATCCTCACGGCCCGGTGTTTTCAGGTTGAACTTTTTGATCAGGGTTCTGAATAGAATCCAGTAAATAAAGAAGTAAGCCACGCCCACCAGCACAATATTGACCCAGTGGGTCTTGTCATTGCCCTGGAGAATACCGAACAGGAACATATCAATAAGGCCGCCGGAGAAGGTCATGCCGACCCCAACGTTTAAAATGTGCATGAGCATATAGGAGAGCCCGCAGAGCACACAGTGAATAATATATAAGAATGGCGCCACAAACAGGAAGGTGAACTCGATGGGCTCGGTAATCCCTGTCAGGACAGCGGTCAGAGCTGCAGATAACAGCAGGCCGCCGACAAGCTTACGCTTTTCAGGCTTGGCGCACTGGTACATCGCCAGAGCCGCCCCCGGAAGCCCAAAGATCATGAACGGGAATTTACCAGACATAAAGCGGGTAGCCTCTACGCTGAACTGGGTCACGTTGCCACTGGCCAGCTGGGCGAAGAAAATATTTTGGGCGCCCTCGATCATCTGGCCGTCCACATTCATCACACCGCCCACGCTGGTTTGCCAGAATGGGATATAAAACACATGGTGCAGGCCAAAGGGAATGAGGGCACGCTCGATAAAGCCGTAGATAAAGGTGCCGATGTAGCCGGAATTGATGACCACATTGCCGATGGCGTTGATGCCGATCTGGATATAAGGCCATACAAAGAACATTAAAACGCCCACAACTAGGTAAACTAAGGCGGTGATGATCGGGACAAAGCGGGTGCCACCGAAGAAGGAGATCACAGACGGCAGCTTAATGTTATAGAATTTGTTGGTTAAGGCTGCTGCGCCGAGCCCGACGATGATCCCACCGAATACCCCCATCTGCAGGGATTCGATACCGACAGTGCTCGAGATGGAGCCGGACGGCAGCAGACGGCTGGCCACAATTTCCGTAAAGGGCTGGTTCGCGGCTAAAGCGGCTGCCCGGGCGGTTTCGTTGGCGGCGGCCAGGGTTTCCGGCGAATAGGTGCCGGTCAGGCCGATCAGGGTACTGATGACCGTGTGCATGATGAAGAAACCGATAACCCCGGCCAGCGCCGCAACGGCCTTTTCCTTCTTCGCCATGCCAATGGCAACGCCGATGGCAAAAATAATGGGCAGGTTCGCGAAAATAACATTTCCCGCCTCGCTCATAACCGTTAAAATGGTATAGACGATGGTTCCCTCGCCCATGACGCTGGTGAGCCCGTAGGACTCCAGCATGACTTCATTCGTAAAGGAGCCCCCGATGCCCAGCAGCAGTCCCGCTACCGGAAGAAGGGCAATTGGCAGCATGAAGGCCCGGCCCACGCGCTGCAGAACACCAAAAATCTTGTCTTTCATTTGTTTTCCTCCTCATTTTATAATGGTGTCAGGATTTGTACTCGTTGGAAACAGAGACCCTGCGCTATCGGATAAAACGATAACAGACTTCTCAGGCTATATACCCAATTTTGCAGACTGGTCTCATTTCAGGCAACAAAAAAGGCATTAACTGTCAAAAAACTGTAACAAACAGCTCTTTGACAGTTAATGCCTGCATTACCAGTAACACACCATCGGTACAAATTATTTAACTATTATTATCATACGGCACTGTTAAGAATCTGTCAAGCTTTTTTTGCAAAAATAATGTCTGCAAATTTTACATTATTTTGAATTTTTCTATTTCTTTTCCTGTATACATCTGGTACAATAGGGATTACAAACTAATAAGTAAAGATAGAGGCGCGTTTTTAAAGAGTAACTGCCAGGATTACGACAGAGTAAGAGGAATGGCGGCCAAAGGGAAAAACGCCGAAGGACCCGGTGCTGTCAGCCGGCTTCCTGGGGTTATTGTGAACAACAATAATACTGTCATCGAAAGATGGAGTGCTGTCAAAACTGCAAACTTGTTATATTTTTAACCATTCCGCGCCGTAGGGCCTCAGGGGCTTACATACCGGCCGGAATCCATGACTTTTTGCAATTTTATAGCTGGTATCTTTACTGGCTTTTTTTATTATATTTAATCAAAGGAGGATTTCTCGATGAAATCATACAACGTTGCTGTGGTCGGCGCCACTGGCATGGTCGGTCAAAAAATGCTTCGGGTTCTGGAAGAAATGAAATTTCCAGTGAATAATTTATATCCAATGGCTTCTGCCCGCTCCAAGGGTAAAACCGTTAAATACGGCGATAAGGAATACGTGGTTGAGGAGCTCTGCGACGAGGCTTTTGACAAGGACATTGATATTGCCCTGTTCTCTGCCGGCGGCAGCACCAGCGAACGCTTTGCCCCTGCAGCTGCCAAGAGAGGCGTCATTGTCATCGACAACAGCTCCGCCTGGCGTATGGACCCGGAAGTGCCATTGATAGTGCCAGAGGTAAATCCTGAGGACTTAAAAGGACACAAAAATATCATCGCCAATCCAAACTGCTCCACCATCCAGGCCATGGTCGCATTAAAACCCATCTATGACAAATACGGGATTGACCGTATCGTCTACTCTACCTACCAGGCCGTTTCCGGCTCTGGCGTCAAAGGATACAAAGATCTGGAGGAAGGCGTGAAGGGCGCTGAAAACCAGTTCTACCCACACCCCATCGCCTATAACTGCCTGCCCCATATCGACGATTTTCTGGACAACGGCTACACCAAGGAAGAAATGAAAATGGTCAATGAAACCCACAAGATCATGCACGACGACAACATCCGCGTGACCGCTACCACTGTGCGTGTTCCGGTCTACTACGGCCATTCTGAAAGCATTAACGTTGAAACCAAAAAGCCCTTTGAGATCGAGGACGTCAAGGCTCTTTTCAAGGACGCCCCGGGCTGTGTCCTGAGAGATGACCCGGCCAACAACGTTTATCCCCTGGCCCGTGAGGCCGAAGGCACCAACGACGTCTATATCGGCCGTATCCGCCGCGATTTCAGCATCGACAACGGCATCAACTTCTGGTGTGTTGCCGACAACATCCGCAAGGGCGCAGCTGCCAACGCGGTACAGATCGCTTTCGCCTTAATCGAAGAAGGCTTAATTTAACACTATCCGGCCCCGCGCCGGATAAAATACTGAGGAGGAACTACTATGTCCACTATTTTTACAGGAAGCTGTGTGGCCCTGATCACACCATTCAAGGACAACAAAATCGATTTTGACCGGTTCAGAGAGCTCATCGACTGGCACATCGAAAACGGCACCGACGCCATTCTGGTGGCCGGAACCACCGGTGAGACCTCAACCCTCACTGATCAGGAGCACCTTGATCTGCTGCGGGTTGCCGGCGAACACATTGCCGGCCGCGTTCCTTATATTGCCGGTACTGGCAGTAACGATACCGCCTACTCCATTATGCTCTCAAAATACGCTGAGGAACAGGGTGCGGACGCGGTTTTAGTCATTAACCCCTACTACAACAAATCCACCCAGAAGGGGATTTACGTGCACATCAAGGCCATTGCCGACGCCATCAAGGTGCCGATCATTGTCTACAATGTGCCCAGCCGCACCGGGGCCAACATCAGCGTGTCCACCATGCAGAAGCTGGCCGAGATCCCCAATGTCCAGGCAGTCAAGGAAGCCAGCGGCGACATCAGCCAGATCACAGAAATTGCCCGCACCTGCGGCAGCAAACTGGATGTTTACAGCGGCAACGACGACCAGACCCTGCCCATCCTTTCTGTGGGCGGCAAGGGCATTATCTCCGTTTCTGCCAACATTATTCCAAAGGATATGCACGACCTGGTAGCAGCCTTTATGAGCGGCGATGTAGACAAAGCCCGGGAAATGCAGTTTAGCACTAACCTGATCAATCTGGCCATGTTCTATGAAACCAACCCGATCCCGGTTAAAACCGCCATGCGGCTGCTGGGCACCGACACTGGTGAAATGCGCCTGCCCCTGGTTGAAATGGAAGAGGCCAATGAGGCACGCCTGGCTGAAGCCCTGAAGGAATACGGACTGCTTTAATAAGGCGGTTCATAAAATTTAATAAAAGAGGTACTCCCCTATGCTAAATATACTCTTATCCGGCGTCGGCGGCGCCATGGGGCATATGCTCCAGACCATTATCGGTGAAGATCCGGACTGCCAGATCGTGGCAGGCTTTGATATTAACACCGATCAGGATACCCCCTTCCCTGTCTATTCCGATTTAAGCCAGTGTGCGGAAAAGGCGGATGTGATCATTGACTTTTCCCACTACAAGGCCTTTGACAGCATCTTTGGCTATGCCAGAGACACCAAGACGCCCATCGTCATCGCCACCACCGGCCTCTCCGAGGCGAATCTGGCCGATATTGAAGCCGGCGGGAGGGAATTTCCAGTTTTCAGAACCGCTAACCTGAGCCTGGGCATCAACCTTCTGGCAAAAGCCCTGCGGGATATGGCAGGCGCTCTGGAGGACGGCTTTGATATTGAAATTATTGAAAAGCACCACAATAAAAAAGCCGACGCCCCCAGCGGCACTGCCCTGCTTTTGGCCGACGCGGTAAATGATGGTCTCAAAAATAAAAAGGACTATACCTTTGGCCGCCATGGCAGAGACTGTAAGCGAGAACCCCAGGAGCTGGGAATCCACGCCGTCCGCGGCGGCACCATCCCCGGCGAGCACACAGTCTTATTCGCTGGCAACGATGAGCTGATCGAAATCCGCCACACGGCCCTTTCCAAAAAAGTATTTGCAAACGGCGCAGTGACTGCGGCCAAATACCTTGTAAACCAGGCCCCGGGCCTCTACAATATGGAAATGCTGATTGAAAATTAAACCACACGAAAGGATTTAACATGACAAACGAAGAACTGAAAAAACAATTTGATTTAAACGACCCCTACCAGATCGCAAAATACATTAACGCCGTCGAGAAATCCACACCGGTTAAGGCCTATGTCCGCGGCTACCTGAGAGCAAATGACCTGGCCGGTTACGAATACTACGGCGATCCTTCCGCCTGCATAATCATCGGTGAGGCCGGTGAGATCAGCGACCTTCTGGACGCCAAGGCTGGCTCAATCTCCTCTGTCCGTATCGAATGTGACCGCCGCAACTCGGCCATACCATTACTGGATTTAACCAAGGTAGACGCCCGTATCGAGCCCGGCTCTTTTATCCGCGAGGGCGCGCATATCCACAAAAACGCAGTGATTATGATGGGCGCTGTGATCAATATCGGCGCGGTTGTGGGCGAGGGCACCATGATTGATATGAACGCTGTGCTGGGCGCCCGTGCTACCATTGGCAAGAACTGCCATATCGGCGCAGGTGCGGTGGTTGCCGGTGTGCTTGAGCCGCCGTCAAAACAGCCGGTCATCATTGAGGATGAAGTCCTGATCGGGGCCAACGCGGTCATTCTTGAGGGTGTCAAAATCGGTAAGGGCGCAGTGGTCGCCGCCGGTTCTGTGGTGACTGAGGATGTCCCTGCCGGCGTTGTAGTCGCAGGTTCCCCTGCCAAAGTTGTTAAAGACAAAGACGAAAAAACCGAGGATAAAACCGAATTACTCGACGATTTGAGAGGTTAAATTTCCGATGAGCATCATTGTCCAGAAATACGGCGGTACCTCTATGGGGACCATTGACCGTATTAAAAATGTCGCAAGACGTATTATCAAAAAAAGAGAAGAAGGCAACCAGATGGTCGTGGTGGTCTCTGCCATGGGCAAAAGCACCGACGAACTCATCAAAATGGCCTACTCCATCAGCGACGCACCGCCGAGGCGTGAGCTGGATATGCTGTTAGCTACCGGCGAACAGGTTTCTATTTCCATGCTGTCCATGGCCCTTAACGCCATGGGCTACGACGCGATCTCCTTTACCGGCCCCCAGGTGGGCGTCCACACCATGGGCCACCACGGGAAATCCCGGATTATGGATATTGAGACTAAGAAAATCGAGGATGCCCTCAACGACGGCAAAATCGTTATTATCGCAGGCTTCCAGGGAGTGAATGAAAATGACGATATCACCACCCTGGGCCGGGGCGGCTCCGACACCAGCGCGGTTGCCCTGTCCTGTGTGTTAGAATGCCCCTGCGAAATCTACACCGACGTGGACGGGATCTACGGTGTGGACCCGCGCCTGTACCCGCCGGCCAAAAAGCTGAACACGGTCAGCTTTGACGAAATGCTGGAAATGGCCAGCCTGGGCGCTGGCGTCATGCATGCCCGCGCCATCGAGCTAGGCAGCAAGTACAACGCGGAAATCTATGTGGCATCCAGTATTCACGACGTGCCCGGTACGCTCATTAAGGAAGGTGACAGCAACATGAGCCCTATGGAACAGCAGGCCATTACCGGCCTCGCCATCGACAATGACGAGCTGATGGTATCTCTCAAGAACGTTCCCTTTGATATGAACATCACAGCCCAGTTCTTCTCAGACCTGGCTAAAAAAAGCATTAACATCGACATGATCAGCCAGACTGCTCCGGTCTACGGCGCAATCAATATCTCCTTTTCCGCCCCCATCGAGGATCTGTCCGAGCTGCGGAAAATCCTGTATGATTTTATGGAAAAATATCCCCAGGTGGAAATGGACATCAACAAAGAAATCTCCAAGCTTTCTGTTGTGGGCATTGGCATGCGCAGCCAGTCCGGGGTCGCCGCCAAGTTTTTCCAGCTTCTGGCCGACAACAACATCCCCATGCTCATGATCACTACCTCGGAAATCCGCATTTCCTGCGTGATTCCGTCCGAGCTGCGGGATACGGCTGTCATGGCTACCGCCGACGCGTTCGACCTGTAGGAGGCTCTTATGACGACCACCTATATGGAGAGCCATAGCGTTGACGGCCTGACCGTTGACCACAAAAATCTCATGATCTCGCTGAAAAAGGTGCCGGTCAATTCCATTATCCTGACCCGCTGCCTCAGCGAGCTATCAGACGCCGACGTCAATGTCGATATCATCACCCAGACCGCGCCGGTCAAAAAAGCCTTTGACGTTTCCTTTATTGTCCTCGAGCGCGACCTGGATAAGGTTAAGGACATCGTAAACGCCCTTGGCGAGGAATACCCTGAAATTAAAATCACCATCAACAGGGACATCACACGCCTGTCCGTCTCTGGCATTGGCATGCGCACCCAGTCCGGGGTCGCCTCCAAATTCTTCCAGGCGCTGGCCGACAACGACGTCCAGATTTTAATGATCACCACCTCCGAAATCCGTATCTCCTGCATTATCAAGATCGAGGATACCGAGAAAGCGGTCGCGGCCACAAAAGAGGCTTTTAACCTGGAGGACTGAAACGGCTTTGAGATGGCGTGCCTCTAGGAACGCCATCTTTTTTTGCTCTCCGGATCATCTCCTGCTTTTTCAAACAAAAACTTTTCTATCCCCCGATTATTTAAGTTTTCCATTGTATAATAAAAAGCATTGTGAAATATTCAATAAAATCAGAGGTGAAAATAAATGCGTGAAAATTTATCTGCCAGAGGCAGTCTGGACGACTGGATTGATGCTTCTGAGGTGGCACTCTGGAACGCGGGCTTTGAACGTGTAGAGGTTGATGAACATTTTGACCGTCTTGCTGCTGATATCGGCGAAAACGGTTATCTCGATATTAATTTTCTGATACAGAATGACGGGCGGGTACGCTTGGAAATCGACGCCTCCGACAAGGAGCTGATCGACCAGTTTAAATCCTCGGTGGCCCAGGTTATGCAAGGTGGCGGCAACACAGAGAGTCGCCAGGACGGACGTGACAGTCGCGCGCAGAGCAGTCGCTATGCTGACGAAGGCCCAGATGAGATGGCTGATGACAGCGATTCCGGCAGCCGAGGCAACAAAGGCAAGCGCGGCAAAAAAGGCCGCTCCGGCGGACGCGGGCTTCGCATGCCCGGCGGCAGACGCTCCGGCGATCTCTTTTATGCCCGCACCTGGTTCATCCTGCTCATGCTGGTGCTCGTGCCACCGCTTGGTATTTTTTTAATGTACTACTATAAAAAATTCAGTCTTATTCCAAGAATTTTTTTAACCTTGATCGCCATACTCTACACACTGCTGATCTGGCTCGGGCTTTTTGGCATCAACACAGGGATCAACCAAGAGACCATTAACAGCTGGATCCAAAATGGCCAGTCCCAGATTACAAGACTCATCAACAATCAGAAAAACAGCAGCCCTAACCCGTCTGCTACGCCATCCACGACCAACAACAATGGCTCGGACAGCACCACCACGACCTCCCCGGGAAACGATACAGACAACAGCACAGACTCTGGCGGCAGCTCGAACTTCATCAACGACGCCATCAATTCCATACTTCCTTCGTCCACTGCGGACGGGGAAAGCGAATAAAAAAACAGGACCTTCACGGATCCTGTTTTTTTATTCCTCGATCTTTTCCATGTGTTTATCGTAGACCAGGCGGATGATGGCAGCGATAAAAATAGTCAGAAAACAGATGGCCAGAACAGCGTGTTCGCCGTAATCAGTAATGGTGCCTTCGGTAAAAAGGGGCTCATTATGGCTGATGAGAAGAACCACATTGGCCAGGGCCACCAGACCAAAAATAACTACAAAGAAAACCTGGCGGTCCTTACTCAGATAAACGCCTCGGATGTTCATCTCAACCGTCCCGATGGTAACGGGCACCATAATCAGGATAATACCGGCGATGAATTTGTCCGGCCAGATAAAACCCGCGTCCTCAATGATGCCGTTGATAAAAATACAGATTCCCATGATCACCATAATATGCCTGCAGATACTGCCACGGATAATCTGCTGCCGTTCGTCGTATTCCTTACATAAATCAAACATTTTATAATCCTCCTGTCGTTAAAGTTACTCGTTCTCTCCTGCAACTCGAGCTCTCCAATTTATACACTTACGAATGATCAAAGCAGCAGTGATGACCAAAATACAAAGTAAAATCACACAATGCTCGCCTTTTGTTGTCAGGCAGCTGTTATTTTCTGAAAAAAGTGATTTTGTGTTTCCCAGAAAAAAGGGAAGCTGAACAATAAACATCAATGCAAATGCAATAATTATCCAGAAAGGTACCCTGCCACTTCTTGAAAAGAGGTTTCTGGCAAGCAGTTCAACGACAAACCAGGTCACGGGCAAAATCATAACCATTCCATTTTCCAATTGCCGACTTTCAAATACAAAACTTTGGTTCACAATAGCCGCATCGAGATAAATACATAATAAGGCTATTGCAAAAGAATGTTTATAAACCTTTCCCATCAGCATTTCCTGCCGCTCGTCATATTCGTCTTCACGGTAATCCACTTGCTTTTTCATTATACTTCCTCCTTGCTTCAGGCTTCTTCCCAGAAAAGCTCGTCCAGTGTTTTCCCAAGCACCCTGCAGATCGCGATGCACAACTTGATGGTGGGGTTATAGTCCCCTTTTTCAATGGCGTTCATGGTCTGCCGGGTAACGCCTACCGCCTCGGCCAAGTCCTTCTGGGTCATATCGAGGGCGGCCCTGGCAGCTTTGATCCTTAAGTTCTTCCCCATTATGTCACCATCCTTTACATCCTTATTCTAAATCTTATCCGACAAAAAGTCAAATATATTTTACTTTCCATCTTATAAATCTTAATTTTATGCAAACAAACCGCCTGCACCCTTGGGCGCGACGGCTTGTTCTCTTAACCTGATCACTTCCCCAGCAGGGACTGGTAAAGCTTCAAGTCCTTGTCCCTATAAACGTTAAACACAATTTTCTTCAGCCTTCTTGCCTTCCGCATAAACGCTTTTACTGTCTTTACAGCAATGGCAGCAGCTTGTTCCGGTGGAAAGTGAAACTCTCCGGTGGAGATACAGCAAAAGGCCAGGCTCTGCAGTCCTCTTTCCTCGGCCAGCGCGAGGCAGGAGTAATAGCAGCTTTGCAGCAGGCTGCAGTTCTTCGGGGTCAGGCCGCCGTTGACAATGGGGCCGACCGTGTGGATTACCCAGTCTGCAGGAAGATTATAGCCCGGGGTGATTTTAGCCGCTCCGGTGGGCTCGGGCATCTCCTGCCGGATCATAAGCTCGTGGCAGGCCTGGCGTAGCTGGACCCCGGCATAGGTGTGGATGGCGTTATCAATGCAGCCGTGACAGGGCACAAAACAACCCAGCAGCTGGCTGTTGGCTGCGTTCACAATAGCGTCGGCCTGAAGTGTGGTGATATCACCCTGCCAGAGGTACAGCCCCTCCTCCAAAGGTGCCAGTTCACCGACCCGGGTAATGCCCTTGCGCGCTGTCCCGGCTTGCAAGAAGGTGTCTTGGAGGGCCAGAAAGTCCGAGCCTGCGGGCATTGGCGGGCGCAGGTTCATCAGCGACCGGAGTATTTGCCATCTTTCTTGCGCTGCCTCCGGGATTTTTATAGGATTATATTTTGGCTGTTCTACAAGCAGGGCGGTGATCAGCCGGAGCATTTGCTCGTTTCTGTTCATAAGACGACTCCTTTCTTCTTTCTTCTATGTGTAATGCACAAAGGGCCCCATTGTGAAGCAGGCACAAAATAGTGGCTTGGTATCTCTTGGGATACCAAGGTTGAATTTTTATCCAAAACCTGATATACTTTTTTATGTAAGTATCTTTAGAATATCATTAATCCAGTGAAAGCAGGTGAAAAAATGAACGACCGACCACTTCCAGCCTGTCCCGTCGAAACCACGTTGATGCTCATCGGCAGTAAATGGAAGGTTTTGATTTTGAGGGACCTGATGGACGGCACCCGCCGTTTCAGCGAGCTTAAAAGATCCATCGGGACCATTACCCAGAAGGTGCTAACCTCTAACCTGAGAGATATGGAGGACTGCGGCCTGCTCACCCGTACTGTCTACCCCGAGGTGCCCCCAAGGGTTGAGTACACACTGACCGAGACCGGCTACAGCCTAAAGCCCATTCTCGACTCCATGGTGGACTGGGGGACAGCCTATAAAAACCAGTCCGAGTTTGCCAGGCCATGAAAAAAAGAGATGCGGTGCCTTTTTGGCGCCGCATCTCTTTTGCGTTTAGATTTTCTGGCAGGACTGCTTCAGCCCTGGCAGCATGGCTCTCGATTTCTTTGTATATTTTCTGTCCTTCTGTTTTTTAAAGCTAACTTTAATTTTTCCGGTTTCCTCGTTGACTACAGCAGTTTTGAAAATGACGGTCACTCTGCTTCTTTTGGTTTTTTCCACATTATTCATCACTGCCATATCATGCTCAAGTCTATTTTGAAATTCTTCCCAGGTTGCATATTCTTTTTTGATCGTATTATCTGTTTTCATTTTAAACTAAAGGCTCCTAACATTCCAACATCATGCGGGGACAAATTTGACCATCCGTCACCGTTATACTGGCAATCGCCAAGCAAACAAACTTTTTACTTTTCTGTCGATATGCTCTTTGGCTGTATCCTTATTATAGACGGTTAATCCTTTAAAATCAAGGAATTTCAGATAAAAATTTCTTTTATTGGTTATCTGTTTAACAATAAAATATTTTTATTCACTGCCGGCCGCTTTCTGGGCGGACTTGCGGGCGCTGCGTCTTTTTACATAAATTAAAGTTTTCTTAAGCACCGGGATCATAATCGCCCATACTGGACTCGATTATGTGATCAAACCATAAAAGGATGGCCTGACTTTCTGACACATCATCTCAATAAAAAAGGACCAGCCCGATTTTGGCTGATCCCTGAATGTTTTAGTTATCCTTATTGGTTCTTCTCCAGATGTGCATTTTTTCAGCTTCTGCGATGAGCTCGTCGCGGAAATCCGGGTGGGCTACGGAGATAATAGCGTCACATTTTTCCCAGGTGGACAGCCCCTTAAGGTTGACCTTGCCGTACTCGGTTACCAGGTAATGGATATTCGCACGGGTATCAGTAACAACGGAACCCGGCTGCAACGTCGGCACAATACGAGACTTCATTTCGCCGTCTCTTGTCATAAAGGTGGAGGAGCAGCAGATAAAGCTCTTTCCGCCGTTTGACAGGTAAGCGCCCAGCACAAAGTCGAGCTGTCCGCCAGCGCCGCTGATGTGCTTGATCCCGGAGGATTCTGAACTGACCTGGCCAAAGAGGTCAACGTCGACAGCGTTGTTGATGGACATGAAATCGTCAATGGCAGAGATGGAGCGGATATCGTTGGTATAATCGACCGGCGCGCTCATGCACTGCGGATTGTCATGGATATAATCATACAGCTTCTGGGTACCTGCGCCAAAAGCGTAGGTCTGGCGGAAGCGGTCGATATTTTTTCTGGAGCCGTTGATTTTGCCGGCTTTCGCGATATCGACAAAGGCATCGACGTACATTTCGGTGTGAACGCCCAGATCCTTCAGATCGGATTCGGCGATGAGTGAACCGACAGCGTTTGGCATTCCCCCGATACCAAGCTGGAGGCATGCGCCGTTCGGAATTTCTTCTACGATCAGTTCGGCAACTTTTTTGTCAACATCGGTTGCGGGACCGCCAGCGCCCAGCTCTGCCATGAGGGGATTGGGACCTTCGACGATTTTATCGACCTGAGAGATGTGAATGGCTTCTTCAAAGCCGCCAAGGCATCTCGGCATATTTTTATTGACTTCAACAATGATTGTTTTTGCGCGTTCGCACATTGCCATCATATGTGAGGCGTTGGGGCCAAAATTGAAATAACCATGATCATCCATCGGTGCGACCTGGAACATGGCCACGTCCACATCCTGCTTGGAATCTCGGTAGTATCTCGGCATTTCGGAGTAACGGATCGGTGTGTAGTAGGCGAAGCCCTGGGCAATGGCCTTTCGTTCGATGCCGCTCATGTGCCAGGAATTCCAGGTGATATGATCTGCCGGATCTTCGATTTTAAAAATCTCGGGTACCCACATCAGGATCCCGCCGCGGATTTTGAGGTCAACCAGGTCGTTTTCGACCACATGGGCTGCCAGTGCCCGATCCAGCTCTCTTGCTGTGGCGGAGCACCAGCCGTAATCCAGCCAGTCGCCGGATTTTACAGTCTTGACAGCTTCTTCTGCCGTTACCAGTTTTTCAGCATATTCTTTAATAAAACTCATTTTTCCCTCCCATTTGGAATTGCTCTTAGTTAAACAATTGTCAATGTTTACTTATCCCTTATTATAACATACTATCCGCTGGTTTTTTAAAAAAAGCGAGAAATTACACGGAATTTTTTGTCATTCCGGCGTTTCGCTTATTTCTTTTTGCTGCTCCTGCCGCCTTTTTTGATCCATACCTCCGGCGCGCCTCTGAAAAAGGCCTTGAGGAAGTAAAGTCCTGAAAATACTGGCAGGGTAAAGGCCAGTGACGAGCAGACGCTTTTGATAATCTGAGTTCCTGAGCTGAACGACAGATTATTTAAAAACTGGCCGAAAGCCTGATCGACAAGCATCAGATAAGCCATGCCCCCATAAAGCGCCAGGCAGACCAAGGCAAAAAGCAGGTGTCTTACGTCAAAGACTGGTCTCGGCATGTGGAACCATGCGATAAAGCAGGCGCCTGCGGCCAGGAGCAGGGTAAGCAGCGGCGTGACAAGAAAATTATAAACCACGAGGATTTTGCCTGTTATCCCCACTCTTTCCTCCATGCTCACAGCCGCCATGGCCCCGGTCATATGGGCCTGAAGCTGATCGTAGGCGACGACAAAGAGCATGATAAGAATAATGGCCAGAATCAGGTTCATGATTTTTTTGGAGACGGGCTCAGGGTTGGGCGCGCTACGCAGCCCCTTATACAGGAAAACCCCGCCGAAAAGGAAAAGGCCGCTGGAAGCATTGGCGAGGGAGGCCCGCAGAGGGACTACCGCGATAAGGGCAGTGAGGGACGCGCCCAGAGCCGCCATCACAAGGCCAACGGTCAGGTTAAAAACCGACAAGTGCGCTTTGCGGCGTTTAAAGTCGTTGGCAATGCCCCCGATCAGGGCCCCCAGAAGCACCAGGTACACCCAGAACATGGACCGGATATAGACCGGCACCGCCAGCGTGCCGCCGCTTTCTAAAAAGCTCTGGCTGGCTGCATTGATGTACTCGACATAAAAGGCCTGAATGGCCGCGTACAGCAGGATAAACAGAATGGCCAGCAGGCCGCCCCGTATCCGGTAGATTTCCTGTTTCATGATTCACACCTCTTTCCAAAAAAACGCTATACTAAAGCAGCTTTTGCTTTAGTATAGCGTTTTGAAATCGTTTTATCGAGGGTAAATATTTATCTCCTGCCTGTCCCTGTTTGTCAGATCCGGATGGAGACATAAGTACCCTCCTTCGCCTCGACGTGGACGATCTCGAGGCCCTTATACTGTCTCAGAACAGAGGTACAGTCCCGCACGATCATCTTAAAATAATCCTTGGTCACCAGATCTCGGAAGGGCTCGGGAACAGACTCCCGCATTTTGACAAAGGCGATCTCTGGCACCAGGTTAACCGCGAGGGAGGCCAGCCGCAGCGGAACGGGCAGCCAAAGCCGAAGGTTGCCTTCATGTACTACAACGTGCATGGGTTGCTCCTCCAGGGTCAGCCAATGTAAACTTTAACGGTCGAGCCATCTGACGCACTCACATCCACAATGGTCCCAAGGGTTTCATTATCAATACATTCCAGAATGGCGGTGGTCAGGGCTTCCAGATCAATTTTCTCGGAGCCCTCCCACTGGATCGGCAGTTTACCGGTAACCTTGAGCATCTGCTGCACAATTTTAACGGGCAGCTGCACATTCACCTTGTCCCCTTCCGGGGTATCCACGACCACGCGCAGCATTTTGTCATCGTAGCCGCTACCCTTCGTGCTAACAGGCTCGATCCAATTGCCTTCCGGGGTGTCCGCCGGTGTTCCGGCTTCTGCCGGAGCTGCCTGGCCCAACGCGTCCAGCAGGCCCACTGCCTGCTCGGCGGAAATTTTGCCTTCTTCTACCATTTTTAATATTCGCATTTTTTCTTCCATTATATTCCTCTTTTCTGCAGACCTGTCCGGTTCTGCCCTCAAATTCTAATGCCTGTTTTGCCGGGCCGCTATTCGGTTTCTTTCATCTGCTCCAGAGCCTCCTCGGGCGTGATCTCCCCATTTTCAAGGGCGTCCAGAATCTCCTTTTTCCGGGTTTCTGAAACCGGCAGTGGGTTTTCGGGCTTTTCGCCAAGCTTCTCAATGATCCCGTCCAGACGGGATCGGACAGTCGGGTAGGAAATCTTCAGTCTCTTTTCCACTTCCTTGATATTGCCCCGGCAGACCAGAAAGGTCTCGGCAAAAAACAGATCCTCTGCGGAGAGATAATCGAATTTGCTCAGGCAGAAATCATTCTCGATGGCGGTATCGCAATTTTCGCACTGGAGCTTAACGGCTTTAAGCCTGCCGCCACACACAGGGCATCGGCTAATCACCTGGTACATCACATCACCTTCTCTTTTTTATATCTATAATATAAACCTAAAAATTAATATTGTCAATTATTATTTCAATAATATTAATATAATTATTTAAAAAATTAATTTTCTCATAAAATATCTTAAACCGGAACTTTAAAATGATTTCGCACAAAACAAAAAGCACCCTTTCGGATGCTTTTTTATCATTTCTTTTCCTAAGTTTCTACTTTTCTTCGTTCTGATCATCCCCGACGATTTCGACTTCGACAACTTCGACTGTTTCTGGTGTCTGCGCAGCAGCTATTTCGGCTTTGGCATCATCGTTATTGAGCTTAGCGCCCAGAAAATACAGGCCGACGAGCACGATAAAGGCCAGGTCCATAAAAACGCCGCTCATGCTGGCGCCGTTGACGATATTGATCACTGTGCTGATAATAGCCAGAATAGCTACAATCCCGCCGAGAACCATTAAAAGCTTAGCTTTTCCGGTATTCTTGGCAAAAACAACGCCTAAAATCCCAACGACCAGATAGAGTATCCCCATTCCCAACAGCATACCTCCGCTGATCATAGCCATACGCGCGAGTTCATCTGTCGAAACAGATGAGCCTGCCTGTGCAAGGGCGTCCTGTACGGCCGGGTCATTTGCCACAGAGCCCATCATGCTGCTGCCAGCCATGGACAGTGCCCCAGTTAAAGCAGAAAAGGCGCCTAAAATAATAAGAATAATTGCTGTAACCTTGATAAAGGTTTTTCCGCTTGCGTTCATATTCAACCTCCTTAAAATGATTGGAATAACTCTTTGTTGAAAACAAAGAAGATTAATGCACTTCTAATTATACCTAAACTGTCTTTCCCTGTAAAGTAAAGAATTCTTAAAGAATCCCACGTAAAAGCCGCCGGGCTGATCGGGGAGGATGCGCCGGCGGCTTTCACAGGGTTTATACTAACAATGATTTGGATTAGGCTTGTTTGGTAAAGATCCCAATGGCATGCTCCACATGGGCCTGCATTGCGATCCTGGCGGCTTCGGCCAGCTCGTCGTAACGAATCTCGGGCCGGGCCGCGTTTTCCTTTAAAAAGGCCTTGACGGCGTCGCCGCCGGCTAAGGACATATAGGTAAAGTAGTTGACCTTGGTGATGCCGTTTTTAATGGCTTCTCTGAAGTCGGCGTCGCCGACGCCGGATCCGCCGTGCATGACCAGGGGCATCCCCACCGCGGCGCGGATTTCCGCGATGCGGTTAAAATCAAGCTTTGGCTCGGCTTCGTACACGCCGTGGGCGGTACCGAAGGCGATGGCCAGGGCGTCGATGCCTGTGGCTTCTACAAAGGCCCGGGCTTCTTCGGGCCTGGTGTAGCAGTCCTCTGGTGTGAGGTCCGCTTCCTCCTCGGAGGGTTCTCCGCCGCCCTCTGGCCGCAGGACGCGGCCCAGCTCTGCCTCGACAGAGACATTATAATTAGCAGCAGCCTGTACCACTGCCCGGGTCCCTGCCACGTTTTCGTCGTAGGGCAGGGCGGAGCCGTCAAACATGACAGAGGTAAAGCCCATTTCCATGGCGGTGAGCAGATAGTCGATATCTTCGCCGTGGTCCAGATGCACACAGACCGGCACCTGTGCGGCCTTGGCCATTTCCAGCATGACGGGCCCGATGACCTTTAAGGGCACGACGCTCTCATGGATCTGGGCGTGCTGTAAAATAACTGGCGCGTCCAGCTTTTCGGCCGCGTCCAGCACCGCGCGGATGCTGGCAAGATTAACGGTGTTGAAGGCGCCCGCCGCGTATCTTTTCGCGTAGGCGTCCTTCATGATTTCATTCAGGGTTATTAACATCTTCAGGCCTGCCCTTCCATCGACTTACAGGCGACAATATCCACGCCGCAGTCCACGATGTTCGAGATAATGACCTCGCCCATTTTAACCGGGTGGTCCAGGCGCACTGACTTGATCGCGGTCATGGCGTCCAGCATTTTTTCCTTTGGCATGGGCTCCTTAGACTTGATGGGGATCAGGCATTCCTGACCGCCGCAGCGCACCAAAATGGTGCTGGTGAGCATTCTTTCAGGGGCTACCAGTTCCTTTTCGGCAAATTTGATCCCGCGCTTGCAGGTGTTTCCTTCAACCTTGACGGCCTTATCGCCGTCCACTGTCACGACCAGGGCGCAGCCCGACGGACAGGTTGTGCAGCACATTGTTACTTCTTTCATATTTTTACGCCTCCTTTACAGTCACTACCAAGGGCTCTGTAAGCGCCTCCAGCTGCTCTGCTTTCAGCTTGATTTCTTCCATGATACTCGGGATAAATTTCCGGGCTTTCTTGCTTTCAAAGACTACCTCGCCGCCGCTTGTGATCACAGCCCTGGCGCTGTCCACCGGGCGCCCCACGCGGAACTTGACAATGACGTGGTCATTTTCACCTTTATAAATTTTTGAAGGCACAGTGTAACGCACAAGTCCTTCCGGCTTGACAGCGATGGCGTCTCCTTCCTTCGCTTTAGCCGCCTTGGCGTAACGGGCAGCGCTGGCGCCAGCTTCTTCTGCCTCCATGGTAACATTGTCGACGAGGTCGTGGACATGGAGCACGTTACCGCAGGCAAAAATGCCCTCTACGCTGGTTTCAAGCGAGTCGTCGACCAACGGACCGTTGGTAATCGGGTTCAGCTTAACGCCTGCTTTTTTGGAAAGCTCATTTTCCGGAATCAGACCAATGGACAGTAATAATGTATCACACTCTATGATTTCTTCAGTCCCCTCTATTGGCTGAAGGTTTTCGTCAACCCTGGTGACCTCAATGGATTCGACCCGGTCACTGCCGTTGATCTTGGTAACCGTGGTGGACAGGTACAGCGGAATATCAAAATCGTCCAGACAATTTTTGATATTCCGGTACAGGCCGTTGGGGTACGGCATGAGCTCGTAAACGCCCACAACGTCGATCCCCTCCAAGGTCAGGCGTCTGGCCATGATCAGGCCGATATCGCCCGAGCCCAGAATGACCACCCTGCTGCCCGGTTTAAAGTTTTCCATATTCACGTAGCGCTGTGCCAGGCCTGCCGTAAAGACGCCGGCTGGTCTTGATCCCGGGATTTTAATCGCTCCTCTTGTCCGCTCACGGCAGCCCATGGCCAAAATCACTGCTCCCGCGTTAAAAATAACTGTGCCTTCTTCATTGATCGCTGTAACCTTAAGGTCACCTGTAATATCCAGGACCATGGTCTTTAAATAGCAATCAATACCGGCTTCTTTGGCTTTATTAATAAACAGCTCGGCATATTCCGGCCCTGTCAGTTCTTCTTTAAAGTACTGAAGACCAAATCCGCTGTGTATACACTGGTTTAGGATACCGCCCAGCTCGTCGTTTCGCTCGATGACCGCTACCCGGGCGCCGTTTTCCTTTGCTTTAACCGCAGCGCCCAGACCCGCAGGGCCGCCGCCGATAATGACTACATCATAATCTAAAATTTTCATTGCTCTACTCTCCTTAACCCTTCAGTTTTCCAAACAGTACCTGCGAAGCCTTTTCCTCGAAATGGACTTCTTCTTCCGGAATCCCCAGCTCTCTGGCTAAAATCTGCATGACGCGGTACTGGCAGAAGCCGCTCTGGCAGCGGCCCATACCGGCTCTGGTCCGGCGTTTAACAGCCTCAACGGTTCTGGCGCCCACGCCCTCGTGAATGGCGGCGACGATTTCGCCTTCGGTCACGGTCTCGCATCGGCATACAATCCGTCCGTAGGCCGGGTCTTTGCGGATAAGCTCGTCCTGATCCTCGGCGGACAGCTCGCTGAAATCCGGTGCCGGCTCGCGGTAAGGATTATAGCCCTCGCGGTCCTTGAGCTCAAGGCCTGCGTTGGCCAGCAGATCGCGGACATACTCAGCGATGGCCGGAGAGGAGGCCGCACCTGGCGACTGGATACCCGCCGCATGGATGAAACCCGGCACGGTTTCAGACTCTGCGATGTAAAAGTCGTTGCCATTGTCCAGAGCTACAGGGCGCTGGCCGGCAAAAGTACGGATAATTTTGCTGATGTCGATATCGGGTACCAGATGTCTGGCACCGGCAATCAATTCGTTAATACCTTCAGCATCGTTGGTCACATCCTCCTTGTCCTCTTTCATGGTGGCTGTGGAGCCGATGAGAGTGTTGCCGGAGACGGTTGGGATCAGTGCCAGACCCTTGGTTTCCGGACTCGGGCAGGGAAACATAACCGTGCTGACGGGAGTGGAGAGTTCTTTGTCCAGCACACAGATATTGCCGTGGCGGCCCTGCACGCGGTATTCGTGAATGCCTGCCAGGGCGGCCACATCATCGGCGTGTACACCGGCGGCGTCGACCACATAGCGGGTTCTGTAGTCCCCAGCTGAGGTGCGCACAGTAAAGAGGCCATTCTCGTCCCTGGTAATGCCCTGAACTTCGTGGTTTGTTAAAATATCAGTGCCGTTATCCTTAGCGTTGTCGGCAAAGGCGATGGCGACCTCGAAAGGATCAATCATGGTGGTGGTGTGGGCCAGAAGCGCCCCCACTGCCGCCGGGTTCATGAACGGCTCGCGGTTTCTGAGCTGTTCGCTGTTGATTTTTTCAACCTGATCGACACCATTAACCTTGGCGTTATCTAAAAGCTCATCTACCTTTTTCAGGTCGGCGTCAGAGTATGCGACAACCAGGGTGCCGGTATGGCGTAGACCAAAGCCCAGCTCCTTAGAGAGCTTCGGGTACATTCTGGCTCCCACTGGGTTCAGCTTGGCCTTCAGGGTGCCCGGATGCGGGTCGTAACCCGGGTGAACCACCCCGCCGTTTCCCTTGGTGGCGCCAATGCCCACGTCCATTCCCCGTTCCATCAGGGCTGTTTTCACATCGTACTTTGCCAGCTCATGGGCGATCCCGGTACCGGTGATGCCCCCGCCGATAATGATTACATCATAATTTTTCATTACATACTCCTTAACTTTACTCTTTAATACGCGTTTAACCACTTAGAATCTATTTTTAAAACTGGGCCTGGGCCATAGCACAGCGGCTTCGGCCTCTGGCTATTTTTTACCGCATCAGCATGCCGCCAGTGGCGTCAATGGTGGTTCCGGTCAGGTAGGCTGCCGGCTCGGAGGCCATGAACACCACAATCCCGGCGATGTCCTCGGGCTCGGCCACACGGCCCAGAGGGATACGGCTTTCGTAGTAGCCTGGCTTGTTCTCGCGGGACGCTTTGGTCATGTCGGTGGCCACGATGCCCAGGGCAATTCCGTTGATGGTGATCCCCTTGGGGGAGAGCTCTCTGGCCATGGAGATGGTCAGAGCGACCATGCCAGCCTTGCTGGCCGCGTAGTGGGCATGACCTGTGGTGGAGCCATTAAAGGCTGCCTGGGAATTGATGTTGATGATCCTACCTGGACGCCCCTTCGCCAGATTGGATTTGGCAAAATACTGAGAGGTTAAAAACGGCCCTGTCAGGTTAACATCCAGCGAGCGTTGCCAGTCCTCAAGCGGGATTTCATGGCACCAGCCCTGGAGCCAGATACCAGCGTTGTTGACCAGAATGTCCAGATCTCCCAGAAGCCGTTCGGCTTCCTGCATAAAGGCCAGCGTGCTCTCAGAGGATCCCAGGTCCGCTGCCAGCGCGGTGGCCTTGACACCATAGCTTTCCGCTTCCTTTGCCACTTCTTCGATGGCGGCTCCCATGCGGCTGGCGCAAATCACGAGGTTAACCCCTTCCTTTGCCAGTCCCAGTGCAATGGCTCGTCCCACGCCTCTGGAGGCTCCGGTGACCACTGCATTTTTTCCTTTTAATTTTAAATCCATTTTTGCACCCCTTCTTTGTCAATTGAAAATTGAAAGTGGAAAGCGGGCCGCTTGACGCTGCGCCTTTCCATTTTCAATTTTCAATTCTTACTGTGAGGAGATGAGATGCCGATTCGGCGCCCCATCTCCTGGCTTAAATTTTACCTCAACCAAAAATTCACTTTTCCGTCCGAAGCTTCTCAATATTCGTCCCAGATCGGGTCCAGGGCTTCGATGACTTTTTTGTACCGCGCGTATTTTTTGTCGTAGTCGGCAAATTTTTCCGGGTTTGGTTCGGCGGTGTACATGATGTCGACCATGGACTCAGATGCGGACTGGAAGGAATCAAAGGTTCCGGTGGCGATACCGGCGCAGATGGCTGAGCCTAAGGCGCCAAGCTCCTGGCTTCTGGCCACTTCAATAGGCACCTGCAGGATATCGGCAAACATCTGAACCCAGATTTCGGATTTGGCGACGCCGCCGGCCATACGGATCATCTTGGGCTGGTCTCTGAACTTGAGCAGCTTTTCGATGTGGTATTTGTGGCAAAACACAATGCCCTCGTAAACTGCGCGCAGCAGGTTTTCGCGGGTGTGCCAGGACTGGAGACCGATAAAGGCGCCCTTGGCGTTGATGTTCACATTGCTGCCGAACAGGAAGGGCAGAAATACCACGCCGCAGTCCTGGTCGCCAATGCCATCCACACACTGGTTGGAGTATTCGTAGATGTCCTTGTCTCCCAGGTTTACGTCCTTCAAAATCTCTGCCAGGAACCACTCGAGGTTGCTGGCGGAGGTCGGGCTGCCTTCCAGGATCATCCAGTAGCCCGGCATGGTGTAGATTGAGGTCATGAACAGGTCCTTATCCACCACTGGCTTTTTGCTGATGTACTCGTTAATGCTCCAGGTCCCTGCCACCACACACATTTTTTCTTCGTCGGTGATGCCCACCGCCATGGCGGAGGCGTGGATGTCCATACAGCCGCCGGCCACTGGTGTTCCAGCCTTTAGGCCGGTCAGCCCTGCCACGTCCTCGGTGATATAGCCGCAGATTTCGCCGGAATACTTGAGCGGCGGCAACTTGTCATAAATGCTCTCGAGGCCCATGTCGGCCAACAGGTCTTTGTCGTAGCAGACGTCGCGGACGTTCATGAGGCTGGAGCCGGACATATCAGCGATTTCTCCGTAGGCTTCTCCGGTCAGCTTATAGCGGATATAGTCCTTGCACATGAAAATCCACTGAGTGTTTTCCAATACGTCCGGGCGGTTGTCCATGAACCAGCGGAGCAGCGTGGTCGGCTGGCCAGCCCATACAGACTGCATGGTTTTTGGCAGGATTTTTTCAAAGGTGCCGTCCTTCATCCAGTCGATGGCGTACTGCTTGCCTCTGGAGTCGGTAGAGATCATGCCGTTGTACGACGCTCTCCCATCATACCCCATAAGGTACATGCCGTTGCCGTGGCCAGTGGCGGCCACGCCCAGCACTTCCTCACCGCTGATGCTGGACTGCTCCAGCACTGCGCGGATAGCGCCCACATTGGCGGCCCACATTTCTTCACAATCTCTTTCGGTAAAACCAGGCGCTGGCTGGTACATTTCTGTTTTCCGGCTGGAAACCGCGATTTCCTTACCGTTCAGGTCGTACAGCGCCGCCTTTGTCATTGTCCCCCCGTTGTCTAAACCAAGTAAATATTTTCCCATTGTTTTTAACCCCTTTCATGGATCTATATTTTCGGCTTCTAGCCGATGGTTCACAATTTCCCGGGCCTGTCTGCAGGTCCGGTCCCCCAAAATAATACGAAAAAAATCCTGCTTAATAAACCCACAGTCTTACACCCCCTGTGCACTGTGTGTCTATTAAGCAGGACTCACCAAAAACCATCCATGCATGATTATTTTGTTTTTAAAAGTTTACCAGAAAGCCTTTTTGCTGATGGTGATGCCTGCGAAACCGGCACGCTGTACCTTTTCGATCATCTCAGCGGTCTGGATAAAGCCTCCTGCCAACAGCGGAATCCGGGATATCCGTTTCAGCTCGTCGATAAAACCGAGGGCCGCTACGGCGGGCAGCACTTCGGCTGCGTCGACCTTAGCGGATTCCAGAATCCTCAGGCTGGTGTCAAAGCCCCTTGAATCGACAATGAAGAAACGCTGTACGGTTACCAAGCCGCACCGCCTGGCCATGCCGAGCTTGGTACTGTCGGTCGACATCACGCCGTCCACCTTGTAATAGTTTTTCAACAGCTTCATGCCCACCTGGTCCCGTCCAAAGCCTCCGAGAAGCTCCAGGTTTACCCAGGCGTCCTTGCCATTTTGGTGGACCATCTCCACCAGGGACTGCAAATTGGCGATGTTGGCTTCAGTCAGAAGGACAATGTCCCGCGCGCTCTTAAGCGCGAACTCAAGGTCATTAAGCCGCCGTATGGACGGAATCATTTGAAATTTTTCAAAGTCAATTTTATTCATAGTCACTCACCAATTGTCTAAATATTATCACAGAAAAATGAAAGCGTCAACAGAAAATTTAAAAATAAAAAAAGCCCCGAAGGGCTTTTTTTAGAGCCAGTCTTTTGATTTTTCGACGGCTTTACACCACTGGGCGTACAGGGCTTCGCGTGTCGCTTCGTCCATCTGCGGGGTAAAGACGCGGTCGGCTTCCCACAGGGCCTTGATCTGGTCTTCGTTTTCGAAAATGCCGCAGCCCAGACCAGCCAGGTAGCAGGCGCCAAGGGCGGTGGTTTCAATATCTTTTGGTCTTATAACATTACAGTTCAGGATATCGGCCTGGAACTGCATGAGGAAATCGTTTTGGGCGGCGCCGCCGTCGACTTTCAACTCTTTGAGCTTGACGCCGGAGTTCCGTTCCATTTCTTCGAGCAGGTCGCGGGTCTGGTACGCCATGGATTCGAGGGCCGCGCGGGCCATTTGTTCCTTGGTGGTGGCAGCGGTGATCCCAATCATCATGCCGCGAGCGTTCATGTTCCAGTGCGGCGCACCCAGGCCGGTGAAGGCTGGTACAAAGTACAGGCCGCCGTTGTCCGGAATGCTTTCGGCCATAGCTTCGGTGTCCGCTGCTTTTTCACAGATGTTAACCTTATCGCGCAGCCACTGGATAACCTGTCCAGCGATGAGAATGCTGGCGCCCATGGAGTATTTGACCTTGCCGTCCTTGCCCCAGGCAACGGTCAGCAGGCCTTTTTCGGTTTCCGGTGCTTTGTCGCCCGTAAACATGAGCGGAACGGCGCTGGTGCCGTAGGTATTTTTCGCGGTTCCTTCTTCAAAACAGGCCTGTCCAAACAAAGCGGCGGACTGGTCGCCGGCAATCCCGGTGATTGGGATTTCAGCGCCAAACCATTCAGGGTCGGCGTAGCCAAAGAGGCCTACGGATTCCTTGACTTCCGGGAAGATCTTCCAGGGCAGATCCAGCATGTCCATAAGCTCGTCGTCCCATTTCAGGTCGTAGGAATTAAAGACCATGGTACGGGCCGCGTTGGAATAATCGGTGGCGTGTACCTTGCCCTTTGTCAGGTTCCACAGCAGCCAGGAATCAATGGTGCCAAAGAGCAGATCGCCGTTTTCGGCTTTTTCCTGGGCTGCCGGCACATTGTCTAAAACCCAGCGGATCTTGGTAGCCGAATAGGTGGGGTCGATTACAAGACCTGTCTTTTTATTGACCATATCGTTATAGCCCTTTTCGATCAGACCCTGACAAATTTCGGTAGTACGACGGCAGCCCCAGACAATGGAGTTGTGCACTGGCACGCCAGTGTTCTTATCCCACAAGGTGGTGGTTTCACGCTGGTTGGTAATACCGATAGCAGAGATGTCTTTTCCTTCCAGACCGGCTTTCTTGATAGCGTTGCGCGCGGTTTTCAAGGTCACATTCCAAACAGTCAGACCACTCTGATCCCACCAGCCAGACTGCGGGAAGAACTGTTCGTATTCTTCGTAATCCAGCGCAATGGCTTTCCCCTGTTCGTTGTACACAATCCCCCTTGAACCAGTGGTTCCCTGGTCCATAACCAAAATATACTTACTCATACTTACAACCTCCTAATAACTCATAAATTATCTTTTCAAAATTGTATATCATAAAATCAGATTTGTAAACGCTTGTTTTTTAGAAAATCAAAATCTATCCCGCTGAAACGCTGATAAACACTTGTTAAATTTGCATTTTATTTTTTTTAGAACAAGAAAAAAAGAGCCCTGAAGGCTCAGATTATATAAAAGATTTGGCCGTGGAGAATCTCAATGCTCTGCCACGGACAAAAGGGTCCTGACGCTGTCAAATGCGGTCTGGAATCAAAGCTCTTTTTTAACAGCCGGTCATCAACGCGAAAAAAATCAAATTCAAAAATAGTTCTAAATTGATTCTTTGCTTCCCGCAGAACGTCTTTTCACTACTTGGGTAAAAGACGCCGCCCCTCTGGCGGCATAAAGGTGATTCCACCTCATCTGGTTTTCCAGGTGTAAAAGCGGGATTTTTAATGTCCCGCGAGCTGGAGAAAGACATACATGAGCAGCACGCCCAGGATGATCATATAGTTGACATGGTGCTGTTCCTCATCCAAGTAGATTTTGGGGAGCAGCTCGTCAAATACCAAATAGAGCATGATGCCGCCGGTCATGGCAAGAAGAACCCCCTGAAATGCAGTTGTAATAAATGGCATTAAAATCAAATAACAGACAACAGCCAGCAAAGTCTCTGCCACGGCTAATCCACCGATGAGCAGAAGACATTTTTTCTGACTGCATTCAAGGGTTTCAAGCTGGGCGATGATGACAAAACCAATGGGAATATTGTGTAGACCAATGACAATGATCATAAACCAGGCCAGCACCAGATCTGCATTTCCTGCAACCAGAATGGATAAAAGCTCAAAAAGACTGTGGAACCCAAAAGCCGCTAGAATAATATACACAAGCTGATGATGTCCATGATGTTCCCGCTCGCCAGGCACCAGATCATGATGGTGCTGAACCGGGATCATTTTTTCAAACAGAATAATAAAAAGGGCTCCGCCGGTCAAGGCCGCCGCCACGACCCACAGCGGAGCGTCGAAGGCTTCCTCCAGGATTTCGTGAGCCTCGGGAATGATGCCAAAAAAGATAATGCCCAGCAGTAAACCGCCGGACAAGCCCAGCAAAAGACCAATGCTTTTTGGATATTTTTTGTTTAAGGTGACAAATATATAGCCGCCCACTAGCATCATAGCAGCGGCTACTAAAACGCCAAAATAGATCTGTATCATAAGAACTCCTGTTGTTTTCTTCGTATTATCTTAATTATAAGCCCTTTTTGACGGGTCAAAAAGAGAAAATATTGCGTTTTTGGAGATGATCTGTTTTAAATATACCCCAAATAGGATATAATAATACCGAGGTGATGATATGAAACACGAATATAACAAATTAGTACGAGACAAAATCCCTGATATCATTCGAGAAAGCGGCAGAAGCTGTGATTACAAAATTCTTAGTGATGCAGAAGTTTTAGATGCCTTGAAGGATAAGCTTATCGAAAAGGCCAATATTTTCGCCGAACGTCCTTCTGAGGATGAAATCTCCGATATCTACGAGCTCATCGATGCCATTGTGGAAAAATTCGACTATGAACCCATGCACATTGACTATCTCAAGCTCCAGAACAAGGAGAGCAAAGGCACCTACTCCGGCAACACCTTCCTGATTTCTGCGGATGACGGGAAATAAAGCCTCTATGGAAAATCAGCATTAAAAGCAGGCAGTTTTGTCTGCTTTCTTTTTTTACCCTTTATGCGGTAATTAAAAACGCATTCTCGATATGGTTAACCGTATATCCCCTTTCGAGGCTTCCCAATATCTCGACCACATCAAACCGTGCATTCCAGTTAAAAAGATCATTCTCCTGCAGATACCACAAGGCAGTTTTGGCGAGCCGCTGCTGCCGGCGATAGTCCACAGCCTGAGCCGGGGTGCCGTAAGCCTCAGTGGTACGCAGCTTGACTTCGGTAAAGACCACAGTCTCTCCAATCTGGCTGATCAGATCGATTTCCCCGGTTTTTTTCCGGTAATTGCGCGTCAGGATCACATGACCTTTGGCTTGCAGGTAGCGGGCCGCCATGTCTTCGCCATGGTCGCCCTTTTGTTTATTATATTTCTTCATAAGGCCTGCTTTGCGCTAGACAAAGTTCTGGACAAAGGACCGCCTGTGGATCGGAGTGAGCCCATACTTTTTAATGGCAGCAATATGCTCAGCAGTGCCGTATCCCACGTTGCGGTCAAAGCCGTATTCGGGGTATTGCGCGTGGTATTCGTGCATAAGCCGATCCCGATAAACCTTTGCCACGATGCTGGCCGCAGCAATGGAGTAGCAAGTAGCATCGCCGTGGATGATACTGCGGACTTCGGTCTGCGCCTCGATGGTGAGTGCGTCAATAAGCATGAGTTCGGGCTGGGGATCCAGCTGGCTGATCGCCTCGCTCATGGCGCTTTTGGTGGCCTCCAGTATATTCATGGCGTCAATCTGCTCCGGGGTACGCAGGCCAACGGTAATGGATAGGGCCTCTGCCCGAATCTGCCTATCCAGGGCTTCGCGCATTTTGGCGGAGAGCTTTTTAGAGTCGTCCACGTACATGATCGCTGAATCCTTTGGAAGAATAACGGCCGCGCAGACCACCGGGCCCGCCAATGGGCCACGCCCCACCTCATCGCTACCGCCGATGATCTGGTAGCCCTCGTCGTAACACTGCAGCTCAAAAGCCTTCATCCTGGCGGTTTTCTCGAGGATGGCGCAGTGCTTATCGTAATAACGCTTCAGAGTCTGAGCCTGTTTTTTAATGACGGCACGGCTGTCCTGTGAAAGTATCTGTGCCAAGGCAGGATATTCATTGATATCTGCACTCTGCCACAGTTCTTTAACAGCCTTTGCCGTCATGTTTGCGATTTGTTCTGGGTTAACGCTGGTCAATGGTAATTCTCCCAACCTTTCCGTTTTTAAAGTCGTTCAGGAGCATTTCGCTGGTCCTGAAGTAGTCGTACTCGCCCCCGCGCAGCAAAAGACCGCGGCTCTTCGCGATGGCGTCGAAGATTTCGGGCAAGCTTCTGCCATCCAGGTCAATTTTGTACAGGGCGGCCACATCCTGCGGATAATGGTCGACCAGAAATTTGAGCAGGTCAGCTGCGATGTTTTCTTTTTCAAAAACAGTATCCTTGATAGAACCGATCCAGGCCAGGTGAAAACCGACCTCGGGATCCTCAAACTTAGGCCAGAGAATACCGGGTGTATCGAGCAGCATGAGGCCATCGGGTGCGGTGAGCCACTGTTGTCCCTTAGTGACGCCCGGCTTATTCCCGATCTGTGTCTTCTTCTTGCCGATCAGGCTGTTAATGATGGTGCTCTTGCCCACGTTGGGAATTCCACAGATCAGACATTTGAGCTGCTTTTTATCCTTGGGGTTAAGACCTCTGAGCTTTGCTACCAGCTCGGGTTTTTTCTTGGAGTCAAAGGCGTTATAAAGCATGACCTCGTCAATGCCATCACGGCCCTTCAGATAATCAAACCATTTCTGGTTCTGGTCGGGATCGGCCAGGTCAGCCTTGTTCAGCAGCACCAGGTGTTTTTTATGCTCGGTATACTGGTTGATATCGGGGTTCTTGCTGGCTACAGGCAGGCGGGCATCCAGCACCTCGACCACAATATCGATAAGCTTGAGCTTCTCTCGAATCTGCCGGCCGGCCTTGGCCATATGGCCTGGGTACCACTGGATTGCATCGTTCTTCTCCATATCAGCTCACCGATCCAAACTTGTCAAAAGGCCAGAAGCGGAAGAACACATGTCCGACAATATCCTTCTGATCCACAAAGCCCAGACTTGTGAAGCGGCTGTCCGAGCTGTTGGCCCGGTTATCACCCATGACAAAATAGGTTCCCTCGGGCACGGTTACCTCAGGAAAATCGCCGTAGGGATCGGTATTGACGTAGGGTTCGTCGATGGGCTCCCCGTTAACATAAACCACCTGATCCCTGATGGAGATGGTGTCTCCTCCTTTGGCGATGACACGCTTGACATATTCTACACTGCTTGAATAATTTAAAATCACGATGTCGCCATAATCGGGCTCGCCCAGACGGTACTCAATTTTATTGATAATAAGGCGGTCGCCGTTTTCCAGCGTGGGATGCATAGAGCTTCCCTGCACCAATACAAAATCAAAAAGAAACATCTTGATGACAAAGGCCAGCACCACAGCAATGATGATGGATTGTATCCATTCTCTGGCTTCGGAATGTTCCTTTTTGGCATTGCGGTCTTCATTCTGACTCACAGAATCACTTCCTTTACATACAAAATAAGGGGCCTACAGGCCCCTTCGCGTTTTTACCGTCTTTCTTTGACTTTAGCTGCTTTACCAACTCTGTCGCGCAGGTAGTGGAGTCTTGCTCTTCTGACCTTACCGCGTCTGGTAACTTCAATTTTGTCGATTTTTGGTGAGTGTACCGGGAAGGTTCTTTCGACGCCTACGCCAGAGGAAATCTTTCTTACGGTAAAGGTTTCTTTAACGCCGCCGTGTTGTTTTTTCAGTACAACGCCTTCAAAAATCTGAATTCTTTCACGCTTACCTTCAATAACGCGGACGTGAACCTTGACGGTATCCCCTACGTTAAATTCCGGTTTTTCTGCTTTCATGTTTTCCTGTTCGATCTTTTTAATAATATCCATCTCACAGCCTCCTTCAGTTCGTTTTTTGATGTTCGTATATGAAGCCCATACAGAGGACCATCTCTTGATTTCGCATACTATGATAGTATACCCTAAAGCAAAATGTTTGGCAAGCTGTTTTTAAAATTTTATATTCCTTCTACGCTTACAGCAATTAAATACTGTCCTCTGCCAGGTCTATACCGTAAACAACCCTGCAAAGATATGCTGCATGACAAAGCCGATAAACTGATCAATGGTCATATCGCCCGGTTCGTTCAACCATTTGGTAATGGCGGATAGAAGGCCGGAAAGGTAAAATTCGGATAGAAGAGCCTGCTCTTCCTCTTTCAGGTCTTTGGTGGAGATAAGGTAGCGGTTAAGCAGGGGCCAGATTAACTCCTTGAGACGGGTGCCGAAGCTGGGATCACCCCGGTCACTCAGCAGGACGGACATATAGGCCGAGTAGCGCTGTGTGAGCTCGACGATGAGCCCCATATGTCCAGCGAAATCCAGACCTTCCTTCTGGGGCAGTGTATCGTGGATCAGCTGGCGGATGGCTTCTAGCAGTTCCTCCTCGATCTTGGTAAAAAGGTCGTAGACATCCTTATAATAAAGATAGAAGGTGCCTCTGTTATATCCAGCGGTATCGGCTATCTCTTTAATGGTTATCTTCTCGATGGGTTTTTCTTTATAAAGCTCCCAGAAGGCTGTTCTGAGATTTGCTTTTGTCTGTTCTGTGACTTCAGGTTGTTTTCTCACGGGATCATCTCCTTTTTGTAATCATAGCACAACAACATGTTGTATTCAACAATTCACTTTGTTTTGTTCATTGATACCGCCTGTTTTAACCTCTATAATAAAGCTATAAACACCATGTTGTTCACAACGGAGGCAGACAACCATGAAAAATGCATTCCTTAAAGATATCTGGCGGACAATCCAGAAAAGCCGCAAACGCTTTTTTTCCATACTCATGATCACAGCTCTTGGGGTCACCATGCTCACAGGGCTTAAGGCCGCCTGCGACGACCTGCGCTATTCGGCGGACCATTTTTTTGATACCCAGAACCTTTACGACATTTCGGTCATGTCCACTCTGGGGCTGACCGATGAGGATGTGGCTGCGCTCTCGCAGTTGGACGGCGTCGAGACTGCTGAAGGCTCCTACAGCGAGACAGTTTACACCCAGGTGGATGACAAACGCCAGAACGCTGAGGTCAAGGTGCTGAGCGCTAAAGGCATGAACGAGCCTTATCTGCTGGAGGGCGTTCTTCCGCAGAAGGCAGATGAGATCGCTGTGACTCAAAAATACATGAAGAACACGGGTAAGGCTCTGGGCGACGCTCTCACTATTGAGGAAGATTTAGAGACCGCTGTGCTAGAAGACAGTACCGGAGACACCGACGAATGGGCCGAGGATTTTGAAGACAAGGCTGAAACGCCTACCTTTGCCAATACCACTTATAAGATTACCGGTGTGGTTCTGGACCCCATGGACATCAGCAACAACGAGGGCGCCTCTGCCTTCCGTTCCGCCTCTAACACAGATTTTACCTTTTTTGTCACTCCTGATGCCGTTGAAAGCGATGTCTTTACCGCCGTTTACTTGACGCTCACAGACAGCCGCAGCCTTATCTGTTACTCCGACGTGTACAAGGACAGCGTCCAACGGGTCATTCAGGCCATTGAGTCAAAGATCAAAACCGACCGCGAACAGGCGCGCACCCAATCCGTTACCGGTGAGGCTGCAGACAAGATCACTGATGCCGAGCAAAAAATGAACGAGCAGTTTGAAATGGCTGAGACCGAGTTCTCCGATGCCGAAAAAGAGCTGGCTGATGGGCGACAGAAGTTGGCTGACGGCCTGCGGGAACTGGAGAACGGGACCCGGGAGCTGGCTGATCAGGAACAGGCTGCCAATGCACAGTTTGAGGCAGCACGTCAGAAAATAGACGACGGCTACGCCGAACTCATCGCCAACGCCGCCAAGCTTAAGGACTACAGCGCCCTGCTGGATGAGGGTGAGGCACAGCTGAGCCAGGGGCGTGAGCTTCTGGCCCAAAAGCAGTCTGAGGTAAATACCCAGTTGCAGAGCGCCCGCAACCAGCTCGACGATGAGCAGGCAAAGCTGGATGCTGCCCAGGCAGACTTAAACATACAGGCGGAGGCCTTGTCTACCACGTTTGGGCCTGCCTGGCCCTCCGGGCAGTGGGACGTCTGGCTCACAGCGCCTGCGGAATCAGCGACGGATGCACAGGCAGCCTTTATGACTGCTTTCACACCTGTGCTTGATAAGGCTGTGCAGGCCCTCGACGCGCAGATTTCTGCCTTGAACCCGGATGACCCGGATGATGCCTCCCTTCTGGCAACGCTTCAGGCTCAAAAGGCCCAACTTCAGGTGCTGCCGAAAGCCATTCCCCAGCTGGCTGGCGGTCTGCGCCAGCTAAGCGAGGGCCAAGTGGCCCTGGATAAAAACCGGACAAAGCTGGAACAGCAGCAGAGCGAAGCTGACACCCAGTTTAAGGCCACGGCCGACACGCTGGACCAGAACGCTATACAGCTCGCAGCTGCCCGGGCTCAGCTGACTGTGGGCCGGGCTCAACTGCAAAGCGGCCAAAACCAGCTGGACGCCGGTGCAGCCGAGCTGAACGCTCAGGAGGAAAACGCTCGCAGACAACTGACTGAGGGGCGCCAAACGCTGGAAAACGGCCGTCAGGAGCTGGTCGACGGCCAGGCTGAGCTGGCAGACGGTCAGACTGAATTGGAAGAAAAAAAGCAGGAATATGAGGATGCCAAAATCAAGGCTGAACAAAAGCTTTCGAACGCCCGTGCCAAGCTGGCAGACATCGACACTGCCAAATGGTATGTCCAGGACCGGAGCGCTCTCGGTGGTTATGCCAGCATTGAAAGTGACGCTGGCTCCATCGAGGCGGTCGGAACGGCTTTTCCCATTGTCTTTCTAGTAGTGGCGGTGCTTATCAGCCTAACTACCATTACACGTATGGTGGAGGAGGAGCGAGGACTTATCGGCACCTATAAGGCCCTGGGCTATCGGGATGCCGCCATTTACAGCAAATATCTGCTCTATGCCTTTGCGGCCTGTCTGGCCGGTGGGATTCTGGGAGATATCTGCGGCTTTATCCTGCTGCCCAAATTTGTATTCACAGTTTTCCAGATGCTTTACATGCTGCCGGAATACCTGTTCCAATTTAACCTGCTCTATGGTCTGGGCGGCGTACTGTTATTTACAGTGAGCATCTCCGGTGCCGCGGCCATTGCCTGCCGTACCGAGCTGATCCATATGCCCGCTGTGCTCATGTGTCCCAAATCGCCGCGCACTGGTTCCCGGGTACTGCTGGAGCGCGTTCCTGCTGTCTGGAACCGTTTGTCCTTTTTAAATAAGGTGACCATGCGAAACCTGTTCCGCTATAAAAAACGCCTGTTTATGACTGTAGCTGGCATCATGGGCTGTACCGCCCTGGTACTCTGCGGCTTTGCCATCAAGAACTCCGTTAATGACCTTATGCCCAAGCAATATGAACACATTTACCAGTACGACCTCATGGCTGTCACCGCGGCAGATGATAATACCGAGGTCATGGACCGTCTGTCCGGAGACAAAAGCATCGCGGAATTTATCAATGTGCAAACCGGCAATGTCAAGCTGAAAAAAATCACTGATGGACGGGAGGAAAAGGTGCAGCTTGTTGTCGTGCCCGACGATCACTCTCTTGAAGGCTATATCTGCCTGGAAAACACCAATGGCTCTCCGGCTGCTCTGCCGGAAAGCGGGGTGTTAATCACTGAAAACGCCTCCCGAATGCTGGACCTGAAAGCTGGTGATACGCTCTTTATCCAGGATGATCAACTCGTCCAGAAGGAATCAACGGTCTCGGGAATTATGCGCAACTACCTTGGGAATGCGGTTTATATGCGCCAGAGCGTTTATGAGGCAGCGTTCGGCACCTACGAGCCCAATGCCGCCCTCGCGCATCTCTCAAACGCCTGCACCGACCATATGGCCTATGCCGATACCCTTGGCCGTCAGGATAAAATGCTGTCAGTTTCGAGCACTGCCGAGCTCAAGGAAAGCTTTTCTTCAGCCTTCTCTTTGGTAAACTCGGTGGTGTACCTGATTACAGGCATGGCGGCCGGCCTGGCCTTTATCGTGCTGTTTTCCCTGTCCTCCACCAATATCTCGGAGCGGACGCGGGAACTCGCTTCCATGAAGGTGCTTGGTTTTTACGACAAGGAAGTTCACCTCTATGTGAATAAGGAAACGCTCCTCCTCACCCTTATCGGCATTCTGATGGGCCTTCCAGTTGGCCGCGCACTGGGCGGCAGCCTGACCTACGTGCTCAACATGCCCTCAGTCCACTTTGCCGTCTATGTTGAGCCCATCAGCTATGTCTTCACAGCGCTGATCTCCTTCAGCTTCGCGCTCATCGTCAACCTCATAACCAACAGGACCTTAGATCATATTGATATGATTGATTCGCTTAAAAGTGTGGAATAGAAACATGACAGAAATGCACCTTTTTATCCTGTATCCTTTCTTAAATGCACCGAAATTGTATCTATTTTGTATCAAGAGTGTGTTATACTTAGCAAATCCTAATACATCAGTGTTTGGACTTGTGTATAATCGATAGATACAAGCAGGAACAAAGGAGTCACGGATATACGATTAAGAAAAAAGGTGCTCAGTGTTGTTTTAGTTTGTCTGATCATTCTGATTGGGAGTGGTGCGGTCTACTGCTTCAGCATTTTGCGGGGGATCTCTGGTAACCGGCTGGATACAGGCCAGCTCCACATTAACCAAAAGCTGGATAGAGACGTCTCCAATATCGCTGTTTTTGGCCTCGATGGCCGCGATGATGTTGACGGTAACCGCTCGGACTCCATCATGCTAGTCACCGTCAATTACAAAAACGGCAATGTCAAGGCTACCTCCCTCATGCGGGACTTAATGGTCAAAATTCCCGAAAGAAAAGAGAACGGCGTAAGCTACGAAAAGGTCAACGCTGCCTATGATTACGGCGGTCCTGAACTGGCCATACAGACCTTGAATGAAAAGCTGGACTTAAATATTTCGGACTATGTTTCCATTGATTTTAATTGTCTGGTGGATGTGGTCGACGCCCTGGGTGGGGTCGAGATCAATATTCCCAACGAATCTGTGCTCCACTGGACAAACCAGTATATCATGGATGACAATGACAAGGTGGGAAAATCCGACCCATTTCTTACACAGACGGGCGTCCAGACTGTTACCGGAATCCAGGCTCTGTCCTTCTGCCGTGAGCGCTACAGCGACAACGACTATATGCGCACCAAGCGTCAGCGGGAGGTCTTTGAGCAGATTGCCCAAAAGCTTTTTAACAGCGATATTTTTACAGATCTCAATCTCCTCGGCAAGGTTTATCCCTATGTGCAGACCTCGCTGCTGCTTAAGGATATGACGCGCTATGCCAAGACTTTCATGTCGCTTAATAGCAAGAGCTTTGATGGCTACAGGGTTCCCCTTGACGATTATTCCTACGGTGATATGATCGACGGGGTCTGGTACCTTGTACCCGACACGCTGGCCGACAATGCCATTGTACTGCACAAGATTCTGTACGGCAATGACTCGGGCTACACCCCCTCGGATGATCTCATGAAGATCAGCGATACCATCGCCGAACAGACCGGCGGCAAAACCGGCGTTACCATTGACATCAGTGCCCCTTTTGAGTGTTATCTAAAGGATTCTGACAACGAAAATGTAGTGGTGCCTGTAGAGGACGCACCGTAAAAAAAGGTATCCCAAGGCGCTTAAGCCGCTTTGCGGATACCTTCTTTATTTTATGGTTCTGTCTGAGGAAATATCTTTTTTAGTGGTTGCCTTTTTGTTTCCAGTAAAGGACGCCCAGACCTGCTGCCAGCAGCAATACTGCGGATGCTCCCAGGATCATGGCTGCTCTGTTTTCATCTATTCCGGTGCCGGCGTTTTTATCGGCGGCGCTGTTTTTTTCTGCTTCTTTGCTGTTGCTGCCTGTGTCCGGTTCTCCGTCAGATCCCTGCGCTGCTTTTATCTCAATGCTCAGCCGATAGGTGTTAACCTCGGCGTTATTGCCCCTTGGCCCTGTGGCCTGGGTGGTAAGGACAAGGCCGTCCTGTGAGAACAGATCCTTTGAAACCGACGCCTCTGCGCCCACGGTCTGGCCGGCGGCGGTGATAGTCAGTGTTCCTTCGCCCTCTGTTGTGGGGAACAGACGGATGGCCTCAGTCCCCTCAGGCAGCGTTACCTTTGACCATTCGGTGACCTGCTGGCTTCCAAGGCTCTGTCCTTCTGCATTCAACACCTCGATAGACATGCCTGTGAGCGAGAAGCTGTCCAGATCGGTGGTAAATGCCTTGATCATGACGTTGCCGGTTTGCAAGGCGTTGCCCTCTTTGTCCACGCCATCGGTCCCGTCCTTTGCCAGATCGATCCAGGCTCCATCCTTATATAAAAAGCTCTGGCTCTCTTCAATGTCAGCGATGTAACGGACGGTGTTTTCAGCGGTTTCAACGGTGGCAGATTCATCCTCCGAAGCTACCACTTCCCCGCTTCCTCGCTCAATGGGCGCGTAACCTTTGCCATCTCTGTTTGTGATGGTTTCCATTACCGCAAAGTTCTCACCGGCATTTAAGGAAACCGGTTCATCAAGCACGATGGTATGGTAACCCGCGTAGGGCAGGCTCACGCCTTTCTGCTCTGCTACCAGCTCGCCCGAAGTGGGGTCAGCGGTGCCGGCGGGCACCTTGTAAATGTGAATATCCGCTGTGCAGTCGGGCTCGGCTGTGATCACAGAGACTGCCTGGAGCAGCTCATTTGCGGCTACAGTAAACACATTGGCGGTCATACCGCTGCATCCGGCTTCGGATGGCTTCCGGCTGTCTGGCGATTTAAGCCCCAGATAGTCGTACTGGTAGTTATTGTCATAGGCGAACAGGCCGTCTGTATCGGTATCGACCTGGTAGGAGGTAAAATCACAGACGGACTGATCATAATAGGAAAGATAAAAGTAGCCCTGACGGTCCACAGGTATTTTGTCCTTATTGGCTTCCCAGCCTTCATCTGATTTGTCCTCATAGCTGCCCCAGCTGTTCTTGACAATCCACGCGCCGTCGGCTACAGGCTGGTGTCCTTCATTAAAGTGTCTCACCGAATAATTGTCATCCCAGCCTACAATGCTGACCGCGTGGTTTGCGACAACATATTCATAGGTATAATGGGCCTTGGTTTCCATATTCAAATATCTGTAATCTGGTGCTTCTCCCGGAATTGCGACCGCCGCGCAATAGGAAAGCTCCACCACGCCGTTATTCACAATCGCCTGCTTGATGGCCTCGGTGGCTGCCTGTGAATAGACATATCCCTGGTGGCTCTCCTGATCTGTAAAGATCGCCGTACTTGGCAAAAAATCGATGTTCTGCACCCGGGCGTCCGACATGACCTGCGGATCTCGGATGAGGTTATCTGGCAGGGTCCAGTCTGTGTCCTTCGATTCAGTGTCTCCATCATTCGCCTGATAGGGCGCTGCACTTTCCTTTGCTGGTCCGGACCAGCTGGAAAGTACTGTTGAGCTAATATTGCGGTTTCCACCGAAGTCGAGACGCTTTCCAGCGTTTTTGACTGGCTCTATTCCTTCACCGTGGTCTAGCGTATATCCGAACCAGGCATGGTATCGCTCCGAAAAATCGACATCTTCAGCGGTGCTGCCCGTTGCTTTGATATAATTGGACTCAATCGCCGACAGGGCTCCAAAAGCCCAGCAGGTCCCCCAAGGGGATTGCTGCTTTGTGGTAGTAACATAAGACGGTTCGACCACCCCGTCCCCGTCCAGGTCGGCTTCCCGTAGATCAAGTTTTTCCGGCAATGCGCTTCTCGGCGTGATCCGGTTTTCGCCTGCGGGATAGTTGCTGTAGCCTGCTCCTGCGGTATCACTGCTATAACCGCCAACGATCTGTCCATCAGGCAGCTGCTCCGCTGCGGTCACACTGCCCAGTAACAACGGCAGTGTGACCAGAATGGTCAGAATGACTTTTTTAAAACATTTTGGTTGTCTTCTTGTTTTTGTCTGCACGCTCTTCACCTCAGTTTTGATCTGGATTACCCTTGTACTCTGCGCTGCCGAAGCCAAGAATCAGTATAAAAACAGGTCTCAGTAAAAGCAGACCTACGGTATAGCCACCGCCATGTCCAAAGACCTTTGACATCTTGTAGGTCTGGATGATTATCAGCACAAAGGATACCAGGGAAAACAGGCTGCTGATGGAAACCAGCGCACCGTTATCGGATACCCCCATAAAGGCGCCGGCTACAACACAGACCAGGTAAATCCAGAACATATTTGTTTTCCAGCTGATTTTATAAAGGATATAACTGCCATAAATTGGAATCAATGATTTCCAGCCAGGCTCACCTGCTTTTTCAAAGAGCCTCCAGCCCGCAATCAGAATAAAAATATACCAGGCCAGGCTCAGAAGCAGCCCGACCATGCCTGTCGTTTCATAGAAATAATTATAGGTCATTTTTTTACTCTCTTTCTAATTAAAATACATCCGCCTGTAGCCAGAAGCAAAAGCACCACGGCGGTCAGGAGGATTTGCGACTGCATACCGACAATACCGGTGCCGATATTCTGTAAAGTACTGCCTGCGGCTTGTACCGTTTCGGACTGGACCGTCGGCTGAATAACCACTGATTCCTCGGTACTCTGCCTCTGCGAAATACCGTTCTTTTCTAAAACTTCCTGGGTTTTCTTCAAAAGAAATGACCGGTAATTTTTCACGTGCAGATAGTCGTACTGGTGGATTGTGTCGTAATCATGCGCCTCCGGATTAACCTGTTAGGAGATGGGCAGCGTAGCTGTCCCATAGACAGCATATTGCCGGCAAAATCCAGCGCTGTTCCCACGGGCGCCCACGATACCTGTGGTCTCTTATTTTTCTGCTCAACGCTCCACCTCTCGTCTTTTAATTTATTTTTGCCTGCACTCACATGGTATTTTGCTTCTCGTATAGATGTACATCATGATTATATCACGTTTTTTTACCTAAAAAAACGCAACTCATCACGCTTATGCGCAACTCGTCACGTTCTTTACAGGCTATTCTAAACACAAACTGATTTTCGTTATATAGAGGCCATCTTCCGGACCAAAATACGCCTCACCATCGTGAGCTCGGGCAATAGCGTCTACGCTTTTCATCCCTATCCCGCTGCCATTTCCTGAAGATGCAGCGCTGGAATTCAGGCTGTTTTCCAGCACAATCACAAGGGAGGCGCCAACACATTCGGATCGAAGTTCAATAAAGGGCGGGCTTTCTGTCACCAGACGGCATGCGTTCAGGGCATTTTCAAGAATATTTGAAAAGAGAACGGTCAGATCCACAGGGCTGATCCCCGAAAGCTCTGGAAGCACAATGTGATGCCTCAGCTCGATACCGTCCTTCTGACATAGGTCAAGATAGTACAGTACAATATTGTTGACCAGATAATTCTGGCATACTGTGATCTGCGACTGAGCATCCATACGCTCCATATAGATCTGGGTGTAGGCCTCAGCGCCTTCGTGGTCGCCTCTTTGAAGCATACTGCCAATCTGCCGCATATGATGGCGCACATCGTGGCGGACTGCCCGTGCCTGTTCGATGCTGCCCATCATCTTGCGGTAGCTCAGAGCATCAATTTCGATCTGTCGAGCCAGGCGATGCGCTTCCTCCCTCGCTTTCATGGTCTGCGAGCTCTGCCGCACAATGGAAAAGAAAAGAGCAAAGGAAAAAAATACGCAAAAGCTGAGACTGAAAAAAACAGTGAGCATCGGTATCGTATAAAAGTTTCTGGCGCCAATAACCGTGGCAAAGCTGAAGCCATAGATCATCATCATAAGAATAATCCCCATCCCGATTTTACGCGTGATCGCAGAGTCCATATTCCTGAGAGCTGGCCGTACCTGCCTGCGCATAAACAGTGCCGCCGCTGGCACCAGCAAAAGATCGAGGGCGATATAAAAATAAAGCGACCCATCCTGCAGCAGCACGCCTGTCTCCTCAACCTGCCGGGGATTGACATTGCTGTACAATGTCCCCAGAGCTGTCGTGAACGCCGCGTAGGTAAATCCCATGGCATAAACCAGTAATTTTTTCATCGCTGTGCTCCGGACACAGTAGAAATAGAGCGTCAGACAAATCAGCATAGTTATACAACGGACAAGATTATCCGCTGTCGCAATGGCGTTCTCACCTGAAAACAGGGCCTCATTTCTAACCAGCACTGCCGTTTCCGCAAATGACAGAATCACCATGCTAAAAACGCCAAAGAACACCATCTTTCTGAGGGGAATACGGTATTCCTCGCGGTCGAATGGCAGAAGACAGATAAAAGCAACGGGCGCTACCAGAAACCAGAAACCCAGGAGATAGCGCACGAACATATTTGCGTTGAGAAAATCGTTCATGGCTTGTCATTCCGCACCAGATTATACTGGTAATTATAATAGCTTTGCCGAATTTCCCCTGCGTCTTTCCGGCTGAGCATAATCTCTTCGCCGGACTTCAACCTGCAGCTTCCGCCCTTTATTCCCTCAATACAGCTCATATTGACCACCACTCCACGCCTCAGCTTAAGCATATCTGTGCTCAGCTGGCTCTGGATGCTCTTGAGCTGGCCACGTGTCGTGATGATCTCACCGCCAGCCATATAGATCAGGAAATAGTTGCCCTGTGATTCCAGCTTTTCAATTTTTTTCTGATCGATCCTCAGAATCTCCCGGTGGTGCCGGATCGTAAGAAAAGCTGCTTTATCCTCCCGCCGCACACAGCGACGAAGGGCAGCGATAACCTGATCTTGCTGTGCAGGTTTTAAAATGTAATCCACAGCTCTTACCCTGTAGGATTCTGAAGCAAACTCATTTGATATGGTCATAAAAATAATGGCGGCCTTTGGGTTAAGCTTACGGACCGCCTCCGCCAGTTCAATACCGCTTTTTTCTCCAAGAAATATATCAATAAACGCAATGTCCGGAGACTGTGCAGCGGCTGCCGCCAGACAGCTTTCCGCCTCCTCAAATATCTGGAAATGACAATCTGAAAACATTTCCCTGGTAGCTTCTTCAATCAACTGGGCCGCATTCTCTCTGTCCACAACGTTATCTTCACATAAAATAATAAACATATCCAACGCACCTCCCACTGATGCCACATAAAGCGAATGGTATTCTCGTCTTATAGTATATCATTAATTTTCAATATTTTATAACCATTTGTCCTGTGTTTTAACCGTTCGTCACATTTTAAAAACCCCGGTCTCTGTATGAGCCGGGGCTTGTTTTTAATAATAATAGTAATTTCCAAAGGCCAGAATCATGGCGACGATGGAGCCGAAAAACATAAAGGAAATGACCACGCCAATGGCCATAATGATCAGCTGTGCCCGCGCATAATTCTTCTTGTTGGGGTCGATGTCGTTGGCTGCGCTCCAGTAGATCAGCATGATCAGATTAACGATGGGGATACAGACGAGGAACAAGGTCAGCAGCCATTCGCCGAGCCCCATCACCTTCGCTATCGGAACGTCAGCAGCTGGGCGCACAGCCTCTGGATCTTCCGGTTCATTTTCAAAGGCATTTCGGTAATCGTCCGAGGACGACGGCGCCAGCGCTGCTGTTTCTGAACCGCTGTCCTCACTGCAGCTGTTGCCATCAATCATAGACGCAATGACCACATCGGCTGCGTCGGCCGGGTTTTCTTCCTCGCCAATTTCGGCTGGCTTTTCTTCCTCTGGCATATCACAGCTGGTGTTTTCAATTTTGGCGGCAAATACATCTGCCGCATCGCCCGGGTCCTGCGCCGGGAAAGTCTCGGCCATTTTTACTTCGTCCGGTTTTAGCTCTGTTCCACAGTTGGAACACACCTTATCCTCCGGCCCGACGCCGACATAACAATTAGGGCAATACTTGGTCATAGGATCACTTCCTTTTCGTTTATTTGAACACAGTGTTTACTCTTCGATCATATAAACCCGCTTCATTACCTGGTCTTCATAGGGTTTATCCATGTAGTCACGGTCTGCATTTACAATTTCATCCGCTGCTTCCATACCATCTGTCACAGCGCCAAAGGCTGCGTACTGGCCGTCCAGATGCGGTGCGTCTTCAACCATGATAAAGAACTGAGAGCCGGCAGAATCCGGGCTGGCAGAACGCGCCATAGACAGAACACCTCTTTTGTGCTTCAGATTATTTTCAACACCGTTAGCTGCGAACTCACCCTTGATGGTGTGTCCCGGTCCCCCGGTGCCAGTGCCGCTCGGGCAGCCGCCCTGAATCATAAAGCCGGGGATTACACGGTGGAAAATCAGGCCGTCATAAAAACCGTCCTTTACCAGATTTAAAAAGTTTTCAACACTGATCGGAGCAATGTCCGGATACAGCTCTACCTTGATGGTCTTTCCGTTTGCCAGTTCAATGCCGACAACAGGATTTTTTTCACTCATAATTTCCTCCAAATGCTTGATATAAGTTTAATACCCTAATGATACACTAAAATATCAAAAAAGAAAAGTACTGCTTAGCGATCACTCACCAGTTCCTTTACAAAGTCTGTGGCAGGATGGCTCCGAATGTTCTCAGGCGTATCGATTTGCACCAGACCGCCATGGTCCATGACAGCTACACGCGTGCCAAGCTTTAAAGCCTCCCGGATATCGTGGGTAATGAACACGATGGTCACGCCCAGCTCACGGTGGATCCGCAGAATTTCATCCTGAAGCATCCGTCTGGTAATCTCGTCGACTGCGCCGAAAGGCTCGTCCATGAGCAGGATTTCTGGGGCAGCGGCCAGTGAACGGGCAATGCCCACCCGCTGCTGCTGTCCGCCGGACAGCTCACTGGGATAACGGTCCAGCAGGCTCTCGTCAAGCCCAACAATTTTTACCAGCCGCGCCACAGCCGCCTCAGTCTTCTGCCGGTTCTGTTTGTTTAAAAGGTTAGGCACATAGGCGATGTTTTTCCGCACAGTCATATGCGGGAACAGACCTACTCCCTGAATAGCGTAGCCGATGTTCCGGCGCAGGGCGATAAGATCGGTCTTTGAGATGTCCTGGCCCTGTACACAGACAGTACCGGTGTCTGGAATCAGCAGGCCATTGATCATCTTGAGCAGGGTGGTCTTACCGCAGCCGGAGCTGCCGATAATGGTCAGGAACTCACCTTTTCCGATGTCCAAGCTGAACCATTCCAGAATAGCCTCGTCATCATAAGCTTTGGTCACATTCTTAAACCGAATAATGGGATCATTCATTGACCAGGCCCTTGCTCTTGAGGAAATCCATGGCAACGTCGTGCTCGTCCCTGTTGTTGACCTCCAGGTCATAATTCATTTTGGACATTTCTTCATTGGTGATGATACCGTCCATTTTTTTCAGCACGCCCTCCAGCTCTGGATATTTTTCCAGCGTGTCCTCGCGTACAATGGTGCCGCAGTAATAATTTTTGAAAAAGCTTTTATCGTCTGTTAAGGAGACCGCATCGGCAACTGACAACTGCCCATCGGTAGTATAGGCGTTGATCACGCCCACCTCGCCGGAGTTTAAGGCATTGTATTTAAGACCGATGTCCATATCCATGTGGTCCTTAAAGCTGAAGCCGTAGGCATCACACAGGGCCTGGTAGCCGTCCTCACGTTCATAAAAGTCCGGGTTAGCGCCAAAGGTGATCTCCGATGTGTATTTGGCCATGTCAGAGAAGGTTTTGATGTTGTACTTATCTGCGATTTCCTTGCGCAGCGCCAGAGTATAGGTATTATTAAAGCCGTACAGACCCACCCATTTAAGGCCGAACTGCGAGTCGTACTCACCGGTCAGGGTGTCCCACAGGGTCTCGTCGTCTGGGTACTCAGTTTTTTTCAGAATGTTGTTCCAAGCGGTACCCGTGTACTCAGGATACAAATCAAAATCGCCTTTGATAAGGGCCGGGTGGATATTGCTGGTGCCACCGCCCACACCTTTGGTAATCTCCACACTCAGGTCAGTATTTTCCTGTATCAGGATGGATAGCATTTCTCCCAGGATCAGCTGTTCGGTCATAGGCTTGGTAGCGATTTTAACCGTATCGCTTTCTTTCTGGCCGCCTGCACTGCACCCGCTAATCATGGTCACGCCTAGTACCAGGGCCACAGCCACAGCAACGATCTTTTTTGTTTTCTTTTTCATGCAATCAATCTCCTCTTCCTGTTGATTATTTTAACAATCAGCCCGATCCCAAAATCTAAGATCAAGGCCAAAAGTGCGATAAGAATACTTCCGGCCACAGTCATGGCCATGTTACTGGTGGTAATGCCTCGATAAATAGCAACCCCCAGCCCGCCGGCGCCGATAAAGGAGGCGATACCGGTCAATGCGATGGTCATAACCACCATGTTCCTGAATCCTGTCAGAATAACGGGCAGAGCCAATGGCAGCTTGATCTTGTAAAGAATCTGAAAATCCGTGCTGCCCATACCACGGGCCGCCTCAATCACTGCCGGGCTGATGCCGGTGATGCCAGTCACAGTGTTGCGCACCATCGGCAGCAGGGCATATACGGTCAGTGCAATGATGGCTGTGGTGTTACCAATGCCCGTAAAGGGGATCAAAAACCCAAGAAGAGCAATGGAGGGAATGGTGTAAATGACGTTGGTGGTGCCCAAAACAATGGGCGACGCTTTGGGATGCTCACTCACCACCACCCCGAGCACCAGACCGATTACCGCCGCAATGGCGATAGCCGTCCCGGAGATGCGCAGGTGCTGAAGGGTCAGCTGTAAGAAAAAGGACCCACGCTCTGTATATAATTTTAAAATTTCCTCTAGCAAAATTTCACTCCTTTTAAATAACCTGAATCATGATACTTCTGTTATTATAACATAAAAAGCCCCTGACCCAAAATTGAATGAAACCGCATGCCTTCCAACAAAAAGACCAATAAAAAACCGCCGCATTTCCGCGACGGCTTTTCAGTGTCTGCCTTAAGCAGACTGTGAATACAAAGCAATATCCAAATGATCAAGTGTAACGTCCTCGGGAAGCTTATCTTTCAGGTAATCCTTCAGAAGTACCTCGAGGTCATTGTCAAAATAATCTTCAATCTGATTGGTTTTCTTGTTAAAGATATGAACGTGAAAACCCGTGCGCGCATCAAAACGCATAACCTCGTTATGATCGTGCAGCTTCAAAATCAATCCTTTTTCCTCGAACGTTTCAAGAATGTTATAGATGGTTCCAACAGACATGATGCTACCTTCATTTTTCAGTTTATCCATGAGCATCTCAGCGCTGGGATGTTCATCCGTTTCTGAAAGAACTTTTAATACGCTTATTCTCTGTGGCGTTGCTTTCAAACCCACACTCTTAATCCGTTCTCTGTATTCTTGTAAATCTGCATTCATCTTTAGAACCACTCCTAGATAATAATTGATGATTTAATTATACTGAATCTTCCTAATTTTGTCAACCTCTGTTAACTTTTCTTTAATAAAAACAAAGATTTTTCCGAAGAAACAGGCCTTTTTTCATCCCCATTGGTTTTTATTCTAACATTTTTTCACAGATAAAGCATTTAAAATACTAATGTATTTAAAAAAATACATCCCACAAATCAGAGGTCAACGACCGTAACACCTGAGCCACCCTCGTTTGGCGCGCCCAGCCGGAAGTCCCGGATCAGACTGTTGTCTTTAAGATAGGCGTGAATAATTTGGCGCAGCTTACCGGTACCCTTTCCGTGGACGATCATCAGCTGGTGTGTTCCGGAAACCACTGCGTCGCTGATCATCTTATCCACCAGATAAAGGGATTCCTCACCGTTTTTGCCCCTGAGATCTAGCTTGGTGTCCATAGTGTGGCGGTCTGCGCTTTTATAACTGACCTTCTTTTCCTTTGGCTTGGCGATGGCTTTGGATTTAGTCAGGTCCGCCAGTCCCACCTTCAGCTTCATGTTGTCGGTCTGGACCATAACGCTGTTATCTTTGGGCATGATTTTAACCACCTGGCCCTCCTTATGAAGGCTCTTGACATGGACCTGCATGCCTATTTTAATATCCTCAATGTCCAGCTCCTCATCTTCCTCAGGCCGGGCAATCTTATACATATCAAAGATATTTTTTTCCTGATCCTTGATCTTTCGCCGCAGGGCCTCCAGCTTTTTGTTGTCCTTAACACTCTGGGCTGTCGTTTCCTGTATATAGCGGATTTCCTTGTAAATTTCTTCTGTTTCCTGCCGGGTATCCCGCACAATGGCGCTGGCTTCCTCCTGGGCTCGCTCGATTATTTCTGCGCTCGTGTTTCTGGCTTTGTCACGTTCGTTCGCCATTTCGGCCTTCATGTCCTCAATCTGGCGTCTCAGGCGCAGGATTTCCTCGTGCTCGGCTTCGGTCTTTTTCCGTTTTTCCTCGATTTTGATCAGGGTTTCCTCAAAGCGGATGGCTTCATTTTCAATGAGCTTCCTCGAGGCTTCGATGATGTCCTCATTCAGGCCCAGCCGCCTTGCGATTTCAAAGGCATTGGATTTTCCCGGCACACCAATGAGCAGCCTAAAGGTTGGCCGCAGCGTGGACACGTCAAACTCAACCGATGCATTGATGACGCCACGGGTGACCAGCGCGTATTCCTTGAGCTCGCTGTAATGGGTGGTGGACACACTGGTCACTCCCCGCTCATGCAGAGTATTCAGAATAGAGATTGCAAGGGCCGCACCCTCGGTGGGGTCGGTGCCTGCACCCAGCTCATCAAAGAGTACGAGGGCGTTGTCATCCGCGTTTTTCATAATGTCGACGATGTTGGTCATGTGGGAGGAGAAGGTACTGAGGCTCTGCTCAATGCTCTGCTCATCCCCGATGTCGGCATAAATGTCCTTATATACCCGGGTGCCGCTGCCTTCTTTAACTGGAATAAACAGGCCGGACTGCACCATGAGATTCAGCAAACCGATGGTTTTCAGCGTCACAGTCTTGCCGCCCGTGTTGGGCCCGGTAATGATCATGGTGTCGATGTCCTCATCCATGTAGATATCCGAAGCTACTACTACCTTGGCGTCAATGAGCGGATGACGGCCCTTAATAAAGCGGATTTTACCGTACTCGCTCACATGGGTGAGTACACCGCCAATGGCCAGGCCGTATTTACCTTTTGCGAACTGGAAGTCCAGCTCCACCAACAGGTTATAGTCCTCGATAACTTCCTCTTTATAGTTCGCAACCTTTTCCGACAACTCTTTAAGAATGCGGATAATTTCCTTTTCCTCTTCGGCTGCCAGCACCTTGAGGTCATTGTTGAGTTCAACCACAGCCAAAGGCTCTATATAAAGAGTCGCGCCGCTGGCCGACCGGTCCAGAACAATCCCCGGTATCTGGCCTCGGTATTCCTGCTTGACCGGCACCACATACCGGTTGTTGCGGATGGTGATGATACGCTCCTGCAGGTATTTTTCATTCTGCGACGCGGAGATAATGCCATTGAGCTTGTCAGAGATCCGCGTATTCTTAAAATTGATCTCCCGTCGAATACGCGAGAGCTCCCGGGAGGCATTGTCGGCCATCTCACCCTCTGACAGAATTTTGTGGCTAATCTCTTTCTCCAGCTCCTCACAGGGAGCCAACAGGGTAAACAGGTTTTTCAGCTGATCCAATGTTTCGAGCTGGGTATCGTTGTAATAGTAGTTTTCCATATCTTTGACAATGCGCAGCAATGACGCCACTGCCAGCAACTCCTTCATGGAGAGCATGGCTCCGATGGATGCACGGTGCACATAGTCGCTGGTGTTTTTGATTTCAGAAAGCGGCGGACGTCCGTTGCGCAGCATCATATTAAGCGCTTCACCCGTAATGCCAAGGGCTCTTTCCACTTCGTAGACCGTCTCGTAGGGAACCAGGGCGGCTGCCCGCTCTTTTGCCCCCTCGCTGACGCAATGTCCCTTGAGTATTTCCAGTATTTTAGGGTACTCCAGTACCTTTAGACTTCGTTTGTCCATTTTATCGCTACTTAACTCCTCGTTTGAAATTTCCTTTAGTATAACGGACCCCGGCGCCGCCAGGCAGTGGGCCGAAAACGCCCTTATCCAGCGCGTTCCGATAGTAGTCCGCCACAGTCTCCAGCGTCCTTGGGGCTTCGTCTGTGGCGTAGATCCGCCATTTATCAATATATTTCTGACGCTTCAGCTCCTCTTTTAAAAGAAGCACATCGCCGTTATAGATATGTATCGTATTATCGTAATCCTTGCGCAGCGGGAAGGATGCTCCCCGCTCGTCCGTCAGGACTGCCCATCCCTGATTTCTTTGGCAGCCGCCGCACTGCCGGTCTGCGCAGTTATACACACAATTGGCACTGACCATAATCTCCTGCCGTCCGTACACTGGCAACACACAGCAGATCGCTGAACGCGCTGCCATCTCAGCGGCTTCCGCAGCACTCAGCTCTGGTGACAGCACACCGCCGTCCACCTTCCACGCTTTCAGCTGCTTCATCGCCAAGGCGTTAAACAGATTGAAAGACTGATCGGCCTCCTTGTAAACCGGCAAGTCCTGAAAAAGGTTAAGCACCTCATAATTCTTTAGCAGAAAGCCATCATGCCCCAGCTCGCAGAAAGCCTTTAGATTAGCCTTCAGCCGTGCGGATGCTGCACTGTTCATGACCCTCGGAAAGGTGAGCAGCACGCGTTTCCCGCATTCTCTGGCCCGGGCAATGGACTTTCTGCAATCCTGGGGTCGGCTGAGGTCCCGGACCGGAAGGACCAGCTCATCCACAGCCAGATCACAGAGGGTCTCAAAATCTTCGGCCGCAGCAGACTCCAATGACAGGAGAGGCTTCTGCACCTCCTGTTTGACGGGCAGCTCCCGATCGAGGGAAAAGACTATCGGCGCGGGCCCCACGGGCTTTTTTTCGGCTCGCTCTGTGTCCAGAGCTTCCACAATCTCTCGGCGCAGCGCGTTCAGCTCGCCCTTGGATAAAAAGATTCCCGGCTCAATATCTGCGTCCAGACTGCCAAATTGATAACCTGTACCACCCAGCCGCTTAAGCTGCCCGGACAGACCCTCGTCGGTCAGGGGAAGCTTCTGGGCAGCCGTAGGCGTAATGTGAGAAATCCTATTTACCGTGTATGTTCCCGCCGTTGCGCTAATCTCCGTGGGTTGTCCAAGGGACAATCTCAGCCTGAAGGATACATGCGGCTGCTCTACAGGTTCCGAAGCCCGGCTTTCAAGCTCCAGCCGTCTGGTCAGCCGCGCGTCATGATTGCGGTAGACCGGTGTGTTCGTCTCGACTTTAAATCGACATGGTGCTTTAATCTTTATACCCGGTTTTTCCGTGGTTAACGGGCGACCCTTTAAATCAAAAAGCGCGTCGATACGCATTCCCTTTTCGGCGTCCTCGCCAAAAGACAGGCCGTCGCCCACCGAAAACACCGTATCCGGCATAGCCTCGATCAAAATCTTTCCGCCTTCACAACCGATAACACGCCCTGCCAGCGTCCCACGGTTGCGCCCCACCACGTCGTTAATAACCTGAAGATCACAGAAAAGGCGGCCGCTTGTAAAAGAGCGGTTAAACACCTGGGCCAGCTCTTTTTCTGTGATGGACGGCGTCCTTCCCTTTCCCTCCACAGCATCCAGGGCATCACGGTAGGCACGGGTCACGGCATACACGTACTCCGGACTTTTCATGCGCCCCTCGATCTTGAGCGAATCAATTCCCGCTGCCGCTACTTGTTCTAAACGATCTCTGATATTCAGGTCCTTCATACTCAGAAGGTACCCTTTTTTTATCAGGCGGTGCTCCGCGTTCCTCAGTTCATATTTTTTTCGGCAAGGCTGGGCACAGAGCCCTCGGTTACCGCTTCTACCGCCAATCATGCTGCTCATCAGACATTGCCCCGAATAGGCGTAGCAAAGAGCTCCATGACAGAAAAGCTTAACCTCCACCTCTGTATTCTCCGCGATCATGGCAGCTTCGCCCAAGGGCATTTCCCTTGGAAGCACCACCCGCATAAAGCCCAGTTTTTCAAAGAACAGAGTGCCCTCCAGGCCGTACACAGATTCCTGGGTACTGGTCTGGAGCCTGAAGTCTGGAAAATATTTCTGCAGCAGAAAGATCAGCCCCGGATCCTGGACAATAAGGCCGTCAATACTCAGACCTGTTAGGAAGTTTAGATCATTTACCAGGTCCTCAAATTCTTCGTCCTTGATGAGAATGTTGAGTGTCACATAAACCTTTATACCATACTGCCTGCACAGCGCCACGGCTTCTGACATTTCCGTCTCATCCATATTGCCCGCGTTACGTCTGGCGTTAAAGGCTTTGCCGCCAAAGTAGACTGCGTCTGCCCCGCCGTTTATGGCCGCACGGATGCTCTTCAGGGTGCCGGCCGGCGCCAGCAACTCAGGTATTTTGTACATTGTCCCTGCCTCCTTTATCTTATCGTATGAACCATTGGTTTATTATAACCTTTTTATTGTAAAAACAAAATATGTAATCATGAACAGAATCAATAAATCGCAAAACTTTGGTTTAGCCCTTTACTTTAAAGTCTGGCTGAAATATAATGAAAACACTTTAAGACGTAAGGAGGCAGCCCTTTCCATGAAATCCATCAATCTCCAGGCACAATCCCATGATACCGATCTTATCAAGGCCATTATCGATCTTGTGTATGACGGCATTGTTATCATCAATCAAAAGGGCATCATTACCATGATCAGTGAGCCCTACTGCAAATTTCTTGGCTATATGAATGACCAGGAAATCATCGGCAGGCATTGCAGCGACGTAATCGAAAATACTCGCCTGCACATAGTGTTGGAATCCGGTGAGCCAGAGATTGCACAGCTCCAGAAAATCGGCGGTTCCTACATGATCGCCTCACGTATTCCGGTTTACAAAAACGGTAAAATCATTGGCGTAGTAGGGAAGGTTGACTTCCGCAACATCACTGACCTTGATAACCTCAACCATAAGATCACCGCCATGGAGCGGGAGCTTCAGGGCTACAAAAATGAGCTGAACAAAGCTAACCAGTCAAAATACACTCTGGATTCGATCATTGGGAACAGCCCGGCTATCATATCTGTTAAGGATCTGGCCCGCAAGGCCGCTCACTCAGATTCAAGCATCCTCATCACTGGCGAGAGTGGCACAGGCAAGGAGCTTTTTGCCCATGCTATCCACCATGAGAGCTCCCGCGCCTGCCAGCCCTTTGTCAAAATAAACTGTGGCGCCATTCCCTCGGAGCTTCTGGAGTCTGAGCTTTTTGGTTATGAGGGCGGGTCTTTTACCGGTGCGGAAAAAGGCGGAAAAATCGGTAAATTTCAGGTAGCCGCCGGCGGCACCATCTTTCTCGACGAAATCGGCGAGCTGCCTGTTTCCATGCAGGTTAAGCTCCTGCGGGTACTCCAGGAACAGGAGATCGAGCGGATCGGCAGCAGCGAGCCGGTTAAAATTGATGTACGCGTCATCACCGCTACTAACCGCAGCTTGCCTGAGGCCGTAGCGTCAGGCCATTTCCGGGAAGATCTGTTTTACCGAATCAATGTCATCAACCTTCAGGTACCGCCGCTGCGTGAAAGACTTTCTGATCTTCCGCTTCTCTGCAGCCGTTTCATCGATAAATACGCCTATAAATTCGGAAAAAAGGCAAGGAGACTCTCACCCGGTGCTCTCAGGCTTCTCCAGAGCTATGACTGGCCCGGCAACGTCCGGGAGCTTGAAAACATCATCGAGCGGGCGTTGAATATTATGGAAAATGAGGATACCATCCTGCCTGCCCACCTTCCCCATTTTATCTCTGATGACTCCGATACCGGCGATATGCTTCCTCTTAAGGATGCACTGGAACAAACCGAACGCAGTCTTATAGCCCGATGTCTTGTCCAGACCGGAGGCAACAAAAGCAAAACCTCAGAGCTTCTCCAGCTGAACCGTACAACACTTTATGAGAAAATCAAAAAATACAATCTGTAAGGTTCTCGTCAAATTTGTCAGTATTTCTGACAAACTTTATATTTTCAATTCAAAAAGTGTAAGTAATTCTTACACTTTTTTCTTTTGCCCTGCAAAAGCTGTCAGTTTTTCATACAATTTCAAGTCTATTTCTCCTTCTTTTACCTATTTACACCCCCTAGATGCCCTCCTCACCTCTTGAAATCTGGCACAATTCTTGCGTTACTAATTAAGCAATAAGAATCAAACATAAAAGGAGTGTTATCGATCATGTCAAAAATAATATCAGCCAGTGAGGCTGTCAAACTGATCAGCAGCGGCGATACCATTGCCTGTGGCGGCTTTGTCGGGTGTATGAACCCCGAGGAAATCACCATAGCCATTGAAAATTCTTTTCTGGAAAGCCAGGCTCCCAAAGACCTTACCCTGATCTATGCGGCCGGACAGGGCGACAGCCGAGACAAAGGACTCAACCATCTTGGTCATGAGGGACTGGTACGCCGTAGTATCGGCGGACACTGGGGACTTGTGCCCAGGCTCCAGCAACTGGCCATCGAAAATAAAATAGAGGCTTACAACCTGCCTCAGGGCGTTATCACCCACCTGTTCAGGGATATTGCCGCTGGCAAGGTTGGCACACTGACTCACGTAGGGCTTCACACCTTTGTCGACCCAAGGCAGTGCGGTGGCCGTCTCAACGCCAAAACCACCGAGGAGCTGGTCGAGCTTGTGGAGATCGGTGGCAGGGAGCAGCTTCTCTACAAAGCCATGCCTATTGATGTCGCCATTGTCCGTGCAACTTATGCGGATTCCAAAGGCAATGCCACCTGTGATAAAGAGGCTGTCACCCTCGAAATCCTGCCCATGTGCCAGGCTGCCAAAAATTCTGGTGGTAAGGTCATCCTTCAAGTCGAGGCTATTGTCGAGGACAACACCCTTAACCCGCAAAATGTCGAAATTCCCGGTATCTATGTGGACGCCATTGTCGTCTCCAAATCTGAAAACCAGATGCAGACCTTCGGCGAAGCGTATAACCCAAGCTACAGTGGGGAAATAAAGGTCCCCATCAACCGCCTTGCACCCCTGCCTCTCAATGAACGCAAGATCATTGCCCGGCGGGCCGCTATGGAGCTCGAGCCTGACGCGGTTATCAATCTGGGGATCGGCATGCCTGAGGGCGTAGCCAATGTGGCGGCCGAGGAAGGGCTGGTTCAGGATGTCCACCAGACTGTGGAATCCGGTCCAATCGGCGGCATTCCAGCCAGCGGCGCCAGCTTTGGAGCAGCCCTCAATCCCGAGTGCATTCTCAGCCAGCCCTCTCAATTTGATTTCTACGACGGCGGAGGTTTGGACATTACCTTCCTTGGTCTGGCACAGACGGATTCCAGAGGCAACGTCAATGTCAGTAAATTCGGTCCGCGTCTGGCTGGCTGCGGCGGCTTTATCAACATTTCCCAAAACGCACGGAAGGTCGTCTACTGTGGCACCTTTACGGCCGGAGGACTGAAGGTCTCTGTGGAAAAGGGGTGCCTGTCCATCCGCTCTGAGGGGAAAAGCAAAAAGTTCCTGCGTGATGTTGAGCAGGTCACCTTTAACGGCAGATACGCCTACGCCCAGAACCAAAAGGTGCTCTATATTACTGAACGCGCCGTCTTTGAACTGACAGACAAGGGAATGACTCTCACCGAGATTGCTCCCGGCGTCGAGCTTGAAAAAGACATTCTGGCGCATATGGACTTCAGTCCCTGTATCTCAGACAGTCTGCACCTGATGGACAGCCGCATCTTCAGCCCTCAGAAAATGAATCTTACCATTTAAATAAAGACAAAGGAGCCTTACCATGAACAGTCATTCTATTGATACCTTAAAGATCGGCGACAAAGCCGCTTACACAAAAACCATTACCGAAACCGACGTTTACCTTTTCTCCGGCATCACCGGAGACATCAACCCTGCCCATCTCAACGCTCAGGCAGCTGCGGATACCCCCTTCAAAAAGCGTATCGCTCACGGCATCTTGACCAGCGGTCTGATCTCAGCCGTCCTCGGAGTGTGGCTGCCCGGTCCTGGAACCATTTATATGGGCCAGGAACTCAAATTTACCAGACCTGTGTACTTTAATGATACTATCACCGCAGAGGTTGAGGTTCAGGAAATCCTGATGCAGAAGAACATTGTCAAAATGCAAACAGTCTGCAAAAACCAGCACGGCGAGGTCGTCATTGAGGGAATCGCTACAGTCCGTCCTCCCCTCCACAGTGCCTGAAGCATACATAAAGCCCCGGACAGCTCTTGTCCGGGGCTTTATGTGATTTATTCAGTTTTAGCGTTTCTTCGTACCAGTTGAGCGCGAACTGGTGCGCTGGCCCTGCTGCGGGCGGCTGCCCGAAGGCCCTGAGGATGGTCTTTTTTTCTTTTGTACGGGCCGCGCCGTGGCATTGCGCTCTACAGGCCTTCCTGGTGTGCCAGAGCCTGAAGGCTTTCTTTTACGCGTACTGTCCGAAGGGCGTTTCTGCTGGGGCCTGCGCGGCGGCTCTCCGGTGGTCGTCCTTCGGGAGGGTGTACCTGATCCGGTATAGCCCTGAGACTCGTAGAGCTTGCGCTTAGCTCTTCTTCTGGCGCGCGCCTGTTTTTCCCGCATGATCTTCCGCTTGCGGTAAACGTAAAAGCGGAAAAAAACAAACAGAATGATCAGCAGTGGAATGCCGATAAAGGCGGCTATTCTCAGATAATCCCAAAAATTTCTGGGGCGGATCTGGTTCTGGGCATACAGCGGCGTTGATTTCACCGAGTCGGTACCCTCATAGATGGTCAACGTACCAACCTGTGCGTCAGGCTCGATATTCCCGACAACTTTTAAACCCTTGTCCGTGTCTGCCAGAAGGCTGGTATCCCAGGAAACCTTCGCGGTATACTGGTCCTCCTGTCCCTTGGGGATCATGGAACTGTAGGCTTCCTTCGTCTTAACCGACAGGTTCTTGCCGTCCTTGTAGTGAGAATTGATTACTGTAAAGTCCTTATAGTGGCCGGAATCATCGGTCCAGTCCAACAGGCGGTTGTCATCAAAAGCGGCATTGATGGTATTGCTGGCCTCGGTAAAAATCCCTTTTTCGTCCCCCTTCATGATGACCCCAACTATTTTCGCATCACCGTCCTCGGCATTGTAAACAAAACATCGGCCGGCTTCGTCGGTGTTGCCAGTTTTGCCGCCCCTTGCCTTGGTGTTATAGTAGGGATTGTCAGTCCTCCCCTCCTCGATGGTACCACCGTAATCGGCAGCGTCCTTATAGAGAAGCATGTCGGTATTTTTCCACTTCTGCTGCTCGCCTCGGTTGGTGGTCATTTCATATATCTTAGTCCCCTCCACCTTTGAGATGGTCGAATTGGAGAAGGCTGCCCTTCCGATCACTGCCATATCAGCCGGCGTGGTATAGTGATCTGGATCATGGAGACCGTGGGCATTTTTAAAATGAGTATTCTTAAGCCCCATCTGCTGGGCCTTGGCGTTCATCTGATCTACAAAAACCGTCATGGCCTGATTGTAGTCCATTTTTTCATTTCCGCCGATCTTTCTGCCGATATTAGCTGCAATTACGTTGGCCGCATCGTTGCCCGACGGCAAAAGCAGTGCGTACAGCAGCTGTTCCCAGGTATAGATTTCCCCAACCTCCAGGTGGGCTACACTGCTTTCATAGCCAATAAGCTTGACCTCATCGCCCACTGTTACCTTATCATTCAGGCTGGACCCCACATAGTCGAGCGCCGTTAAGGCCGTCATCAGTTTGGTTGTGCTCGCCGGATAATAGCGTTCATCTGCGTTTTGTTCCACCAGAATATCACCGCTGTTTACCTCAAAGACAACCACTCCCTCATCTGGACCAAAGGACGGCATCGCCGCCCAGACATTGCTGCCAAAGGTTCCAAACACCAGCAGTAAAGCTCCTAAAACTGAAATAATTTTCCTTTTCATTGATCCCCGCCAAATTACTTAATGTATTTTATTTCTTTAAATTCATCCTTCGCTGCACGCACTGCTTCCTCACTTCCGATGACACAGAGCACATTTTTATCCATGGCTTCACGTATCATACCCGCTGTTTTGCGCAGGCTATCATTCGTTGTACCGAGAATTTCATCTCTTTCCTTCTGGAGGTCCGCCTGGGTGGTCTTGTTAAAGTACATGGTATCTGCCGCGTCTGCTTTCAGCGCTGTCGATAACGGTACATCCTTGCTGCTGATGGTCCCGATAATGTATTTTTCCATTTCACGTCTGGAAACATCCAGGTTTTCAACATATTCAAAGGCTTCGTTATAGGCGTTCAGCGTTTTAGACAGATTGGGGTCTCGGAAAGAGGCAAAGTAAAGCTCACCCGCCCGGTTGATACCAAATTGCGCGCCGTAGGCACCGCCCTGGACGCGGATGCGGTTCCAGAGGTAGTCCATAGCCAGAATCGACTTAAGCACCAGCATACTGCCATTATATCGATAGCCCAGTTCTCTGATGTTAAAGCCCTTGGAAACATACTGGATTTTAGCTGCGGTCATAAAGCCCTCGTCCCTGACCTCCAGATCGAAATGGTAGCGGTGGGTTGGCAGGTTCCCGTCTGGCAGGTCTTTTAAAAAGCCATCCACTGCTTCAAGAACGGACGCCTTCAAATCCTCGTCGCCGGTAATGCTGATGATCAGACCTTTTTTGTTAAAGATCGTACTCGCCACTTCCTTTAGCTTGGCAGACAATGTTTCCCAGCGGTCATCAAAATGATCGTCGAGATCGGCCAGGAACTGGTAAAACTCAACGCCCCCAAGCTCCTCAAACATTCTGGCAGACTGGGAATAATAGGACTGCAGTCGCTGTACGCTGACGGTATGCCCGCCCATCAGGAAATGGTTTTCCTTGTTCATACGGATTTCACCAACAATGTCCTCAATCAGGTGGCGCTCGTCAAAACGGCTTCGTAAAATCGTGGATTCGATAAGCTCCAGCAGCCGTTTGACATTGGCGCCTACGGCCTTACCTTTGATCACGAACTTGCTCTCATAGCGTCCGCTTTCCTTGATATTGTCATAGGTTTCCACGCTTGATGATATCCCGCCTGTGCTGATCTCAATTTCCTGGTTCAGGCGTTCGTAGTCATAATCCTCTGTGCTGACCCGACCGATAATTTTATTGACCAGAGACAGGTATTTCAAGTCTTCCTGGGGGATCGTGTGCGTGTCAAAGTAGAACTTGACATAAGCGATACCACCGGTGTAGCCCGGATGGTAAAGCAGCTTGTGTCCCTTGAATTCTTCTTCATAAAGCACTACATCACGTGCTTTTTTATTGATTTCGTCGAGGCTCAGCTTAGGGATGCTCTCAAGGGCTTCAGGTGTATCCTCAGTATTCTGGCGTTCCAGAAGCGCCTGTGTATCAGCTACCAGGGCGTCCAATGCGTCCGGTGACAAAGATTCCTTATAGGTTTCCAGCTTTTCGCTGAGCGCTTTTTCCTTCTTTTCCGCCAGACTGCTGTCAGGATGAATACTCACAAAGGCCTGATGGGGGTTGCCCAGCAGGTAACGCGCAATCAAAGCCTCAAAGCCTCGGTTTTCGCTGCTCATGCGGAGCTTGGAAATAGCGTCTCGGTATTTCAGATGTGACAGCGGATCGCCGCCATAAAGCCAGGTGTCAAACATCTCCAGCCCATACATCAATCCCTTTGGATACGAGCCGTACTCGCCTTCGATGAGCATAAACTCATTGATGTTAATACCGGCTTCCACGCTGCGCTTGTCAAGGCCATTTTTCACCAGCTCTTCTAAGGTTTTTTCAACGGTTTCGATGAACATATCCTTATATTTTTCGTCTGAATGCTTGAGCACAATGGAAAAATAGGGCTGTTTCATGGAGCTGGAATAAGCGTAATCCACCTCTTTACAAATGTTAAGATCTAAGAGCGCTTTTTTGAGCGGCGCGGAGTTTGCCCCCAGCAGGATGTGCCCCAGAACGTCAAAGGCCAGTATATCTTCAAAGGTCGGCTCGTTTTCCAGCACATAGCTTAAAGAGAGGTAATCCTTGTTCTTCTGGTCCTCGTCCGAGGGGATGGGGTAGCTGTCTGATGCGACAGCCATTTCTTCAAAAGGCGCCTGGGTAGAAATCTCGCTGTCAATCTCCGCCCGGTCAAACTGGCTCAGATAAGCTTCATCCAGATATTTCAGATGAGCGTCCATATTACCATCACCGTAAAGATAAATATAGGAATTGGACGGATGGTACAGCTTTTTATGGAATGCGGCAAAATCCTCAAAGGTAAGATCCGGAATATTTTCCGGGAAACCGCCGGACTCCTCACCATAGATTGAATCCGGGTAAAGGGTCTGGAAGATTTTACGCTGCAGCACCTCCTCGGGGCTTGAGTAAACGCCCTTCATCTCATTATAGACCACGCCGTTATAGGTAATGGGATCTTCTTTATTCTCAAGATGATAGTGCCAGCCTTCCTGGTGAAAAATATGCGGCGTATTATAAATGTCTGGATAAAACACCGCGTCCAGATAAACGTCCATCAGGTTCATAAAATCCTTGTCGTTGGTGCTGGCAATGGGATAGACCGTTTTATCAGGGTAGGTCATGGCGTTTAGAAAGGTGTTCATAGACCCCTTGGCCAGCTCTACAAAGGGTTCCTTAACCGGATATTTCCTGGAGCCGCACAAGACAGAATGCTCCATAATATGGGCCACACCGGTGCTGTTGTCCGATGGTGTTCTAAACCCGATATGAAATACCTTGTTGTCATCGTCGTTGGATATATAGATCAGACGGGCGCCGGTTTTATCATGTTCAAAAACCCGGGCTACGCCGTTTACTTCTTCAATATTTTCTTCCCTCAAAAGGGTGAATCCATGCAGGTTGTCATGTATTTTCAATCTTTTTCTCCTTATTTTTAAATTTTGATGTGGTTCATTATGTGGTTTTTATAGGATAATTTTTATTTTGTCTTTACATCCCAGTTTTTCAGATGCTCGAGGCGATCCTTAATCTTTTTTTCGTAGCCATTTTCTGTCGGTTCATAAAAACGCGTTCCGGCCAAATCGTCCGGCAGATACTGCTGGGGATAATAGTTTCCGGGATGGCTGTGGGGATAAATGTAGTTCAAACCCCTGCCCAGCTTCTCGCTGCCCGGGTAATGAGAATCTCTCAGGTGCCCCGGAACCTCTGAATTGGACTGGTGTCTCACCGCGGATGACGCGGCGTCCAGGCCTGCGTAGGAAGCATTGCTCTTGGGCGCAGAGGCGAGAAAGGTTACTGCCTGTGCAAGATTAATGCGCGCCTCGGGCAGTCCGATCATTTCAACGGCCCGGGCAGCGGCTGTAGCTACCACCAGCGCCATAGGCTCAGCATTTCCGATGTCCTCGGAGGCAGAAATCACGATCCGCCTCGCGATAAATTTCGGGTCCTCCCCGGCCTCCAGCATTTTAGCCAGCCAGTAAAGAGCCGCGTCAGGGTCCGAGCCCCGGATGCTTTTGATAAAGGCTGAGATGGTATCATAATGGTTATCGCCCTTTTTGTCATACTGCACAGCCTTTTTCTGGATACACTCCTGGGCTGTTTCAAGATCGATGTGGATATAACCCTTGTCATCCTTCTCCTTAGTCAGAATCCCAAGCTCCAGTGCGTTGAGGGCACGCCGCACATCGCCGTTGGAGACAGCCGTCAGGCGATCAAAGGCTTCCTCATCCACCTTAACCTTCATGCTGCCATAGCCTTTTTTCTTATCGGTGACAGCCCGTCGCAGCAGGCCCTTTATCTCGCTGTCTGTCAGGGTTTTAAACTCAAAAATCGTCGACCGTGACAGAAGCGGTGAGTTGATCTCAAAATAAGGGTTTTCTGTTGTCGCGCCGATCAGCACCACCAGTCCGCCCTCCACACTCGGCAGCAGCGCATCCTGCTGTGCCTTATTAAATCGGTGGATTTCGTCAATGAAAAGAATCGACTTACGGTTATAGATACCCAAATTATCCTTTGCCTTGTCTAAAATCTCTGTAATTTCTTTTTTTCCGGAGGTTACGGCGTTCAGCTCATAAAAAGCAGCCTGTGTCCGGTGGGCTATAATCTTGGCTAATGTGGTCTTGCCGGTTCCCGGAGGACCGTAGAAAACCACCGACGAAAGCTTGTCCGCCTCAATCAGTCGGTAAAGCAGCTTGCCTTTTCCAATAATGTGGGACTGTCCGACAAATTCGTCCAGCGTGGTCGGACGCATCCGCACCGACAGCGGTGCGTTGTCCTCAATCTGGTTTTCATAGTTCATGTCAAAAAAAGATGCCTGCACGATGCCTCACCCCGTTTCTATCAATTGTTTTTTACTGTTTTTCAATCCAGTTGATTTCGTCTTCGTTTATGTCAAAATACCCGTAAATCCAGCGGTCAGCCTCCAAAAGTAAGGCTTCCCGATCTTTTTTCTGGGTAGTCTCAGTCAAGTTTATAATTTTATCATAAAATTCCTTAAATTTGTCCGAAATTTCCATGCTGACATCTGGAATTTTCAACTTTAGCACGGTATTGGGATAATACTCATACAAATCGACACCCAGCTTTTTCGCAAAGGACTTAAAATAAAAGTTGTATAGCCGGCTGTTAAGCAGCAGTACCAGAAATTCCTCATTGACCTGGCTGTACAGCCGTTTTTTCAGTGTGAGGCCATAGATGTCTGCGCTGAAAAAATAGCGGTTCTCATCAATGGCAAAGCGGTTGTCCTTTGCCTTGTATGGGAAAATAATCTTTTTTTTCATAAAGCATTCGAGGTTTCTGCCCCACTGAATGGCGTACCAAGGCAGACGGCCGCTTTTACACTCTCTGCGGCCGCTCAGCTTTTCCCTGAACTGCTTCAGGTAAACTTCCTCATAGGGGTGCTGCTCGATAGCGTCAATCTCATTCGTATACAGGATTTTTTTACCCGGAGGGGTAATCTCAAAGGCGTGCACATTCCGGTTTTTTATCCAGGGATGCAGGAAACGCGGATCAAAATTATACGCACCCAGCTCCTCGTCGTCAAAGATAAAGGCCTTGTCATTGCCTGTGATGATCCCCTGGAAGCTGTCCACCAGATTCTCCAGGGTAAAGGGCGCACGCTTCTCAATTTTTTCCACCACCGCCTTTGTCCTGGGGCTGTACAGCCGCCACAAGCCGTCATCCATCTGGCTCTGGCGCGTCTCAAAGTCCTGGTGAAGCTTTGGCTGGGCACTCTCCAGATCTTCGATGTAAACAGGTGTTTCTCTCAGCTTACCCTTTTGTACAAAGAACCGGGAAACCCGCACCGTGTGCCGCGCAGGCGTTCTTCCCTTAACCAGAAGGCTCAGTGCCGGATCAATGCCAATGCCATTTATGACACGCAGGCCGTTAAAATCAATGAGCCGCTTAATGGTGAAATGTTCGCGGATAAACTGCCGAAGCGCCCGCGCATTGTAAGCCTCCATAAAATAACGCGAAGTTAAAAATAAAAGCCTCCCTTTATCCTTCAGAAGTTCATAGCCGCGTTTAAAAAAGCAAAAGGATAAATCCCCTTTATTCTGATAAACGTCGCTGTAAAAGGCCTTTAAGCGCTTCATGTACTCCGAATCAATCTCCTTGTGTCCAACGTAGGGCGGGTTGCCGATCACAACGTCAAAGGAGCTGTCCTTAAACACTGCCGCGCTCTTATCCAGGCAGTCCCCCACTATAAGACATGCGGGATAGCAATATTTCCGCCCCTTCAGCGCCAGTGTGATCCGTGTTACCAGCACAGCCAGAGGGTCCTTGTCCACACCGCACAGTGATTTTTGAAGCAACCGCTTATGTACAGTCTCCTTTTCCAGGTCTTTAGTGTTTCTCAGAATATAATCATAGGCAGCGTTGAGCAGCGACCCGCTGCCGCAGGCCGGGTCCAGAATTTTTTCCTTTTTCACAACACTCACACACAGCGAGACCATGTATTCTGCCAGAACATCCGGCGTGTAGAAGATTCCCTGGCTTTTTTTATGGCTCCGGTGCAGACACTCCTCATACAGCTCGCCGATGACACTGGCGTTTTTATTTTCAAAGCTGTCAGTATCCTCGATAAAACGTTTTACATCTTCCCAGATCAGGCCGCTGAGGGTCAGCTTTTTCTCATCGGTCCAGCGATGGGCATTTGAGGTTCCGTGGCTCCATACCCGCATGATGCCGCCGACAGTAAAGTCTGTTCGCAGCTTTTGGGCGTTCTTTCGGTCTAAGACCACGCGGCCATTGTCTACCAAAAACTTCAGAGTCAGTATTTTGATGAGAAAAAGCAGCAGCTCGCCCTTATTCTCTACATAATCGTAACGCTTATAAACCTCATCAATCTTCTGTATTATTTCCTTCATCCCGAGAATCACTCCTTAGTCATACTCAGACCATTATAACAAAAAAAGATGCTGATGGACAGCATCTTAACAAATTCTCTTTTATTCATACAAAGGATATTTCTTGGTCAGGTAGGCTACCTTTTCTTTTGCCAGCTCCAGGTCTTTTTTGATCAGCGCCGCTTCAAAGGCGTCTGCGATGACGGACATATCCTCTTCCTTCATACCGCGGGTGGTAACCGCCGGCGTCCCCACGCGTACACCACTTGTGACAGTCGGCTTTTGCTTGTCGTAGGGAATAGCGTTTTTGTTGGCCGTGATGTTGACACTGCCCAGAATATCATCAGCCTCTTTACCAGTCAGGCCAACAGCGCTGACGTCCACCAGCATCAGGTGGTTGTCGGTACCGCCGGACACAATCCGGAAGCCCTTGTCGGTAAGTGCGTCACACAATGCTTTGGCGTTCTTAATGATCTGTTTCTGGTATTCTGTAAATTCCGGACTGGCAGCTTCTTTGAAAGCCACTGCCTTTCCGGCGATAATATGCATCAACGGTCCCCCCTGAATACCGGGGAATACGGCCTTGTCAATTTTTTCCGCAAAGGCTTCCTTACACAGGATAAGGCCGCCTCGTGGACCGCGCAACGTTTTATGAGTGGTGGTGGTGACAAAATCGGCATAAGGCACTGGGTTCTGGTGCAGGCCAGCTGCCACGAGGCCAGCGATATGGGCCATGTCGACCATCATCAAGGCATCATTGGCTTTGCAGACCTTTGAGATGCGCTCAAAATCAATGGCTCTCGGATAAGCGCTGGCGCCTACTACTACCAGCTTAGGCTTTTTCTCGACAATCAGCCGTTCCAGCTCTTCGTAGTCAATGGTTTCAGAATCTGGGCTGACACCATAGGATATAAAATTAAAGTATTTTCCTGAAAGGTTTACTTTGCTGCCGTGGGTCAAATGTCCTCCCTGATCCAGTCGCATCCCTAATACCAGATCGCCGGGCTCCAGCACAGCAAAATACACTGCCGTATTGGCCTGCGCTCCGGAATGAGGCTGGACATTGGCATGGTCGGCTCCAAACAGCGCTTTCGCACGCTCTCTTGCGATCCGCTCTACCTCATCAACAAACACACAGCCGCCATAATAGCGCGCACCGGGGACACCCTCGGCGTATTTATTCGTCAGATGGCTGCCCATGGCCTCCATCACTGCCTCTGAAACAAAGTTCTCGGAAGCGATAAGCTCAATATGGCTCTGCTGCCGTCTGAGCTCTTTTTCCATAAACTCATAAATTTCCGGGTCTTCTCTTTTCACATGTTCAAAATTCATTTTTTCCTCCACATACGCTCTTTTTCTGTTTATTTAAAATATTGGTTATCATTTTGCCGGTTGGACAGCTTTTCAAGCGAGATGGCGATACTCTTAACATAAGCCATCATTTCTTCCATCTTTGCTTTAAAGTAAAAAACAAACATAATTCCGGCCATCAAAAACAGAATTAAGATGATCGGAACAATGGTCCAGGCCGTACTGGCCAGGCTATTCATAAAGGTATTCATATTTTCTCCTAAGTTTGCCAATCGGATTTGTCCTCAATATAAAGACTACCGTCTGCAAATCAATTACATACTATTTTAACACGAAAATACATTATTGCAAGCAGATTTTAAATTTTTCCTGCTTCTTTTTAGCGCTTAAATAAAAATGCTATAAAATGTTTAGAAATTCTGCGTATAGGTATATATATATACAAAATTACTATAAAGGAGTGACAATTATGTTCCACCTGATTTGGGTTTTAATTATCGGCGGCATCATTGGTGCCATTGCCGGGGCTATAACAAGCAGAAGACTGCCAGCCGGCTGGGTTGGCAACATCGTTGCCGGGATCATCGGTTCATATCTCGGTGAACTGCTCTTAGGCAGCTGGGGACCACAGATTGCAGGAATGGCGGTTTTTCCGTCCATTGTCGGAGCGATCATCCTCGTTGTCATCGTATCGCTTATTCTTGGTTTAGGAAGAAAAGAAAGCTGAACACAACATAAATAAAGGAGGAATCAACCATGGCACGTTTATTACGCGCAGCTGCCGCCATTGGCGCGGCTGTCCTGATCTTCAGTCTGCTCAAAAATAAAAGCGCTGAAAGCGCACCCGACGGCAAAAGCCTGAGAGATAAAGCAGAAGAAGCTGTTGAAGAAACAGCCTCAGCCATTTCTGAATAATTGACCAAGTCCGGCGCCGCCGGACTTTTTTTATGCAAAAAACATCCCAGGGTGCAGCCGGGATGTTCGTTTGGGGAAAATGCTTAAGCGCCCTTATTTACTAAAAAAGAGGCGATGTTCTTGGAAACAAGCTCATTGTACACCACCTCCGCGTTAAATTTCAAGGCCGACAGCCTAAAGATTTTGTTAAAATTCCGCAAAACGCCCTTCCTGAGCCTTCACCTGATTTTTAAACTTTTCAATGACTTCGCCCATTGTGAGGCCATCTACCACCTCGCCGGTCCCATTGATAATGCCCTGTATCCGTTCGTCACTGTAGATTACATCCATATAGTGTCCCTGGTATTCTTTTGCCAGCTTCATTTCAGGTACCTCTTTCATAAGTTGATACTACTTTATCTACCCAATCGGCGGGTGGAAAAATCATAAAAAAAGAGATGTATCTTGCAATACATCTCCCGGCACATTTACTGAATTTTTGCCTTACCGCCCATGTACATGCGCAACGGTTCAGGAATATTAATGGTTCCATCCTCGTTAATATTATTTTCAAGGAAGGCAATGAGCATACGCGGCGGCGCAACCACGGTATTGTTTAACGTATGGGCAAAGTATTTTCCCTTTTCCTTGCTGCGGACACGAATGCCCAGACGGCGTGCCTGAGCGTCACCAAGATTGGAGCAGCTGCCTACTTCAAAATACTTCTGCTGACGGGGCGACCATGCCTCAACATCAATACTCTTGACCTTCAGGTCTGCCAGGTCTCCGGAGCAGCACTCGAGCGTGCGCACCGGGATATCCAGAGAACGGAAAAAATCGACGGTATTGGTGTACAGTCTCTCAAACCACATCATGCTGTCTTCCGGCTCGCACACCACGATCATTTCCTGTTTTTCAAACTGATGGATACGGTAAACGCCTCGCTCCTCAATTCCATGTGAGCCAACTTCTTTTCTGAAACAGGGCGAATAGCTCGTAAGGGTCTGCGGCAGCTGGTTTTCATCCAAAATGGTATCGATGAACTTACCGATCATGGAGTGTTCGCTGGTCCCGATGAGATACAGATCTTCTCCCTCGATTTTGTACATCATGTTTTCCATTTCAGAGAAACTCATAACGCCAGTGACCACATCGCTGCGGATCATGAACGGCGGAATATAGTAGGTAAAACCGCGGTCAATCATAAAATCCCGCGCGTAGGACAAAATACCGGAGTGCAGTCTCGCGATATCACCGCTCAGATAATAGAAGCCATTGCCGCTGGTCTTACGGGCACTGTCAAGATCCACACCATTGAACTTTTCCATAATATCAATGTGGTAAGGCACCTCGTATTCCGGCACCACGGGCTCTCCAAAGCGTTCAACCTCTACGTTTTCACTGTCATCGCGGCCAATGGGTACAGATGGATCAATGATGTTTGGAATCACCAGCATTCTTTCCCGGATCTCTCCTTCAAGCTTTGCCTCCAGAGCCTCTAAATCCTCCAGCTGCTTGTTGATTTCCACCACCTGTGCTTTGGCCTTTTCAGCTTCATCCTTCTGACCTTTGGACATAAAACCGCCAATTTGTTTGCTGATGGTGTTACGCTGTGCTCTCAGGGCATCGCCCTGTGCTTTGGAGTCACGGAACTGTCTGTCTTTTTCCACAACTTCATCAACCAGAACCAGCTTTTCATCCTGAAACTTTTTTCGGATGTTCTCCTTCACAAGCTCCGGATCCGTACGCAGTAATTTGATATCTAACATGTTTCCTCCTTGAATCTATGGGGCGCCTCTCGCTGCCGGAAGGCAAACGAAAATCCCTCTTGCTCATTGTTATTTTACAGATACCACCAATTATAACAAATCTAAAAGAAAATAGCCATTCTCTCAGGGAGGAAATCCCACTAAATCAAAATTTTTTTCATTCCACCTCATCATCGACACAGGTCAGCACTGACTGAAAGGGCAAGCTGCTGCAATCTTTACTATAAAACTGATAGCCATCCTTTCCCGACCGTTTCAGGTGATAAAGGGCCTGGTCTGCCTTGCTGAAAAGGACGCCGTAGCCATCCCCGTCCTCAGGGTAGCGCGCCACGCCGATACTGCCGGTAATCTGTCCTCCAGCCGTGTAACGCCTGAAATTCTCACAGATATTAGCAATCTTCTGCTCCAGCTGCTCCTCGGAGGGATAATTTCTGAAAAAAATCATAAATTCATCTCCGCCGATACGTCCTACTGCATCTCCCGGCAGCGCACAGCTCTTTAAATTTTCAGCCATCCGCTTCAGAACTTCGTCACCGTACAGGTGTCCAAAGCTGTCATTGATCGTCTTAAAATTATCAACATCGATAAAGCATAAAGCGCCGCACCTGGTTTCCGGATTGCATAACATGGTTCCGATACGGTCCTCCATGGCCTTTCGATTAAAAATCCCCGTCAGGACGTCATTTTCTGCCTCATTTTTCAGTTTTTTAAACTCTTTTTTGCGGCTTCCCAGCTCAATAATGTTTGAAACCCGTCTTTTTATCACAACAGGATCAAAGGGCTTTGTTAAAATGTCCAGAGCCCCAAGGGCATAGCCTCTGCGTGCCGCCATTCCCGGCTCCTCCGCGGTGATGAGGACCACTGGCAGCACCTCAGTCAACGCCTCGTCCTGCAAATGCTCAAGAACCTCAAAGCCATCCATCACCGGCATCACCACATCCAGCAGCACCGCTGCCAGCATGTCCTGATTTTTATGTATACAGCACATGGCCTCATATCCGTTTTCAGCCTCTAAAATCTCGAAGGTGTCCTGAAACATCATTCCCAAAATCTTCCGGTTTTGTTCCATGTCATCAACAATTAATATACTCTGACGCATACTGTCCACCCCCTTATCCGCTCTCACACTCTGGAGAGCCTTTCTAAAAAATACCACCCGGCCAAGCCAGAAGCTGACCAGGTGGCAAAACACAGGAAACATCATAAAAAAAGCCGTGCAGGGACACGACACCCATACACAGCTAAAAGTCATCAAAGCGAAAAAATGCTTACACAAATAAGCCTACCAAAAAATATGGCTCTTCTCTTGTTTTTGGAAGAAAAATAGCCTATAATAATCAGTATGCGGTACGGCCCCCACGGGACGTTGTGTATGGTGGTAGTGTCACCCTGCGCAAGCCGGACAGTGCTCCCAACACTTTCCGGATGCCGCATTTGTTTATTTAGTTTTCCTTATGCATTATTATACGTCTTTATTCCTTTTTAAGCAATCATTTTATATTATTTTTCTTTCAATTTCTGCTGTTTTTTACAATAAAAAAGGGCAGTCCGTCTCTTTTCAAAACGTCTGCCGCTGACCGTCTTTAGTTGAAATATGCTCTTATTGCTTCCACAACGCCGTTTTCATCATTGGATTTTGCGGTGTAATTACAGATTTCCTTAAGCTGGGGATGAGCATTCTCCATCGCATAGCTGTACTTACCGGTTTTCATCATTTCATAATCATTAAGGTAGTCACCAAAAAGCATGGTTTCCTCATAGCCGATCCCGTATTTTTCCTGAATCTTGCTGATGGCGGTTCCCTTGTTGCAGCCTGGATTAGAGATATCCACCCAGTGCTCACCCGAAACGGCGATCTCCATCTGTTCGCCAAAGGCCTCCACAAGCGGCGCATGACAGTTTGTTTCTGCGTTTACATAGTCGTAAACCGCAATCTTGCAGATGTCGTCACCGGTTTCCAGGATATCGTCCATGATTTCGTACCGATGGTAATACATCTTGATATTTTCCATAAGCTCTGGCTCATCACTCTCAGCGTATGCGCCTTTTAAACCGCAGATTACAGGGCTGACACCCTCTATTTTCCGAATCTTTCTGACAATTTCCCAGACAGTTTTCCTGTCAATTACACTGGCAAAGCTGTTCGTATCCCGCTCAAAAACCACCGAGCCATTTTCAGCGATAAAAATCATCTTGTCTTTCACTGGCTCAAAAATATGCTCGAGATTGTAGTACTGTCTGCCGCTGGCTGCCGCAAAACGGATTCCCTGCTCTGTGAGGGCCTCAATCATCGGGAAAAGCTCTGGCGAGAGCTTCTTATTACTGTCTAAAAGCGTACCATCCATATCTGCTGAAATCAGTTTAATCATTTTTAGCGAACCTTTCAAATTCAATATTTCTTTTTATCTCATAAATACATGTTTAATCTTCATACGTCTCAATCAATCGTTCAATATTTGCGATGGTCTCCTTCTCAAATAAAGGGCAGAAAAGCTCCACCTCAGTCCTTAAACGAACCTCGTCATAAAAGCGGTTCAGCTTGTCCTCCATCACGTATTCATCCATCATTTCCGGGTTAATATCCCTAAAAAAGCGTTCTCCCATCTCAGTGATAATATCAGCCTCGTCTGGCGACATGGGCGCCAACGTGATGAACTCCAGAGGATATTCCTCCAGACCGAGATAAATTGTAATACGTTTTATTTCTTCCATTTTGTTACCTTTCGTCTATGCTTCTCTACCGCAAAAAATCCAAAACGTTTTTATTTTCTGATAGCTGGCCCTTGCCTTTTCAGTGGGGAAAGACAGCTGATCCGTTTATCACGGCTGTTTGTTTTTCTGGTTATAAATCCCTTCTTGGCCAGCTGGGCGTTTCCTCAGTTAATATTATTGGGGTTCAGATAGATCAGGCACTGTATTGTCCTGGATGATTCCTGGCTCCTCGCAGATTTTTACCACAAAAAATGCTGGCTTGAGTTAATTCCCATCTCAGCCAGTTCCTTATCCGAAGCTATTCCCGTAAAACCATCTCTTACCGGCATCCACTTTATCAGACTTCTTTAAGATTTACGTTTATCCATAAATATCTGTTTCAATTCCGTGTATATGCAAACAATTTGCTGTGTCTGCATTTATTATAGCCTACTGCTCCACGGTTGTCAAAATGAAACCAGACTTAAATCCCTCTGCCTCCCCTTGACAAAACAGATTAGAGCGTTTAAACTATGATTATAAGTTAAATAAAACTTACTTTTATGAATCTAACCAGTAAGGAAGTGACTCTATGAATTTAGCAACCTTTATTATTGCTGCCATTGTTTTTATTCCCATGGCACTGATTGTCTATAACCAGGTGAAAAAGGCCAGAAGCGGCCAGTCCGGCTGTGGCTGCGGCTGTAGCGGTTGCTCACACGCTGCCCAGTGCCATCCGGAACAGGAAACCGATCTAAAAAAAGACAGGAATTAAATTTCCTGTCTTTTTTTTAAAAGCTTGCAAAGGCTTTGCCAAACTCAACGCAGGCATGCCGGCCGGCATCGTCTGGAAACTCCTTGATCATCAGGCCTTCATCAAACAAACGCGCGCCGGTATGTCCGATCCGGTCTTCCCAGTCGCGCATCCATTCGCCGTTTCCCCATCCATAAGAGCCAAAGAGCGCCACCTTTTTTCCTTTCAGTTTTGATTCTATTTCTTCAAAAAATGGTTCAAAAGTGTTCTTTTCAAGGGCTTCACCATCCATGGAGGGACAGCCAAGGGCCACTTTGTCATAATCCGCAATCTGTTCGATCGGAAACTGGCTTACATTGTAAAGATCTGCTTTTTGACCGGCCTCGTCAATGCCATTGGAAATTTTTTCGGCCATAATTTCTGTATTTTCACTATTGCTCCAATAAATTACAGCAATATTTTTATTTTCTTCATTTTTTCTCATCATTGTTCTCCTTAACGGTTCATAAATCATCGAATATCTTAATAAGAAGTATACCCCTGTGTTTAGAAATTATTCATCTCTCAGACCAATATATCCGTTTTTTTCACTCTCAACCAGGATAGATTGATTTTATTTTTACCGTCCTGTCAAACTCCATCACAAGCTTCGCTGTCCCCTTTTCAAAGGAACAGTCTACTGTAATTCTCAGCTCTTTATCCCAGTTATCATTCTCCAGACCCACTATCTCGATAAAGTTTCCTTTTTCCCCGGACAGCCCTTTCCAGAGTGTTTCAAGCGATTGGGCGTTCAGCTCTTCCTTTGCCTTAGTGGTGTATGGAAAATCGTAAGCGGCCCTGACATAGTCTCCTTCAGCCAGCGTTTGTACCAGAGAACGGGCTATTTCTTCTGATTTTGTCTTGGTGTCTTCTCCGTATTTTCCTTTATTGCAGCCTGTAAACAAGAGCATAACCGACAGCGCAACCAAAAAAAGCGCGAGATATTTTTTCTTTTTCATTAATTCCTCACTTTCCTTAGCGTATTATATCTTCTAATGGGAATAATATCAAGTAAAAGACTTTTACGTAAATTCAAAAAGTTTTTGCTTTTCATCTCTGTTTATATTAAACTAGAAAGTAATCACAAATTCACAAAAATAAAGGGGGATCCGATGAAACTTAAGATCAACTCACGGGGAATTGGAAATGTTTTACTGATTGCCCTTTTAGTTTTATTGATCATTCATATTTTGGTATTATCCGGGGTGTTATCACCAGACATTATCTGGGACACCACCATCACCGATACAGCATCTGTTGTCATTTCTGAATGGATCGCTATCTTTTTCATTCTACTGTTTGTTTTCGGTATACTGCTCAAGCTAAATTACCTTCCCATAAAGGGCCTGCGAAAAAGTGCCGACAGCATTCTCTGGATTATGAGCCTCTATTATATGCTGAACATCATCGGTAATTTTATGTCTGACAACCCCATAGAAAAGCTTCTATACGCTCCCCTGACGCTGATTATGATCCTCATGGCCCTGCGCCTGATCTTTGCAAAGGATCTTGATCCCAAGCGGCGGCGCAAGCCTCAGAAACGTCCTCAAAAAATACGAAGAGCCTCCTGAATTGATCAGCCCCTTGTCAAGTAGACAAGTAAAATATCTAAAATAAAACGATAGGTATCCGCCATATCAGAACACAGATATGGCGGATATTTATGTTATACACACCATTTGGCTTTGTAGGCTTCTAGCCGTTTGTTTTCAGAAATCGGGTACTGAATAGCTGCTTCTGAAGCCAGTGCCTCCCGCCTTACCTCAGATGGTGTTTTACAATGAAATCTGTCCTGTGGTCTTTCATTGGCATAAAATTTCATATATCCATGGATGGCAGAATACAGAGAGCCTTCGTCGGTGATCTTATACATACAGTACATTTCAGACTTGATAATTCCCCACAAGCCTTCTGTGGGTCCATTATCAATACAGTGTCCGACACGTGACATGGATTGAGCCATTCCCTGTTCTTGAAGCTTTGTCTGGAATACCTTGCTCGTATACTGATAGCCTCTGTCGCTGTGAAAGAGTGGTCTGGCTTCCGGATTCTGTTCCACTGCTTTGTCATATGTATCAAATACAAGCTTGTTGTCATTTCTCCGGTTGATAACATAAGCTACTGGATAACGGTCATAAAGGTCGAATATGGCGCTGAGATACAACTTCTTTCCGGTTTCGGGAATTTTAAATTCTGTTACATCCGTAGCCCATTTTTCATTAGGTTTTCCTGCATTGAAATCTCTTTTGAGCTTATTTTCAGCAGTAGCTTCCGGCTTGGAAGAATGGTATGTTTTCTTCTTTTTTCTAATAACAGAATGTATTCCAAGTTTCTTCATAATCCTATGAATCCGGTTCTTGCTATAGTTCGTATGATTGAAATGGTTTATCCAACTTGTCATTCTCCGGTAGCCTAAGATGCGGCAAAAACGTTCATCGTACTCTTTTATCAATTCTGCCAGCTTTAAATTCTCTGCCTCCCGTTCAGGAACTGAGCGGTGCAGCCATTTGTAATAAGCTGCGCGTGAAATTTCCAACTGTCTGCACATCCAGTTGATGCTCCATTGTTTTTTTTCAATAAAATATTGAATCGCCATATATTTCGATTCGAAGCGTTGTTTTCCAAACCTCACATCCTTTCGAATTCTTTCGCTTTTTTTAACAGTTCCACTGCCATATCCTTTTCTTCAAGCTGGCTTTTGAGCCGTATATTTTCTCGGCGCAGCCGTTCCAGTTCATCCACTTCGTCATCTGCTTTATGGTGCCCGCGCCGATCAACCAAACCAGTTTCACCATTAGCATCATATTTTTTCACCCAGGAGTAAACCTGGCTGTATGAAACATCAAACAAAGAAGCGGTTTCTTTGTAATCTCTATCATGGGCAATGCAGTATTTAACAATTGCTTCTCGTTCTTCCAAAGTTGTTTTTCTCCGTGCTTCTGCCATATAGACCTCCCTCTTAGGATTATAATCCTTAAGCTTTCTATTGGCATTATACAACGAAACCCAATGCAACAAAACATCTGCTGTACTAATTTTGTGTTTTGCGGCAAGTTCAACTGCGGAGCCTTTTCCAGAAAGATACTCTTCAACCACCATTGTTTTGAATTCTGCTGTATAAGATTTATTACCTGCCGAACACAAGAGTCCCTCTGCTCCTTGCTCCTGATACTGCCGTACCCATCGTTTAAAGCACCCCGGTGCTGACTTATATCCTAACTCATGGGCTTTTTCTTCCAAGGAAAAAAGCCCATTCAGATATCCCTCCACAATATTCAATTTTTCTTCAGATGTATATTTTCTATACATAAAATCCCTCCTAAGTAGATTTTGGTTATTTACCTTGTCTACTTAAGGGGGATCATATCAAATCAGGAAGCTCTTCTTTTTTTATTTACGTGTTACACTTTTAATTTCACCAGTGATTTCATTCATCAGGAAGTCGGTATAGGGGATTTCTTCAAAAAGGCATCCATCTTTTTTCATCGGTACCAGCCGAACTGAGCCTTCACAACTGCCATTTTTGATCTGACCGCCGACTTCCACGTTCCTCAGTTCAGGAAGCTCTGTCTGAAGGGCTCTGCGGATCAAGCCGGTACAGGTGGACCCAAGGCTTTCGCCCAGAATTTTTCCGATTTCTACTACCATCCCAATGTTGGTGTAGGGCAATGGGCGCTCAACGGCCGACGTTACACGTTGCAGCCTGCCCTCGGTATTGATAAAGGTTCCCGCAACTTCTGGGAATGCCAGAGCCGGAAGCACAACATCTGCCTTCTGGGCTGCTAAGGTCAGGTGCGTATCCTGAACCATGACAAAATCATAGCCAGATAAGTCCGCATTGGGGTCCTCACCAAAGATCATGATTCCCCTTGCAGCGTCCAGCACCTGCTGTGTCTGAGTAACGCCCAATAAACTAAGCGCTTTGCTGTTATTTTTCTGTTCAACTCTGAAAATGCCGCGTCTCGGTCCGTCGCTCATTCCTAAGAGAACCGCGATATCAGCGGCCAAAGCAGAAGCTTCTTCTGTGATATACTTGCCGCCAAGGACCACCATTGGGTGTTTTGCGCTCACCAGCGCATTCCCGATCATTTCAGATTCCTCGCTGATCTCCAGCGCTGCCAGGGAATCCTTCAGGGCCTCTAAGCCGTCGGGTACGTCTGCTGTCTTACGGTTTTCAAGAACGTATTTTGTAATTTCACCCAGAAAATCCAAATCATCATATTCGGTTGTAAATTCATCCCCGATGCGGTTCATGCCATCTTCAGCCGCATTGATAAAGAAGATGGAAGCACCGTGGTTTGAAGCCTGGCTGAGCTTATAGCGCAGTACAGGATTGTTTGTCCGCAGACATCCCAGCACCAGTATCGCGTCTGATGACAGCAATTCATCCATACTGTGGATTTCGCCGCTGCATGGCAGTACAGCATCCTCGCCATGAATGGTATTGCTGAAAGAGAAGGTTTCTGCTTGCAGAGTGTCTGCCAGCTTTTTAATGATGGCAATTTCTTCAGTGGTATATTTCGGTGAAACAGCGACTTTTAAAGCCTCCGCTCCATTTCTTGCTGAAATGGTCTGCGCTTTTTTGGCAATGGCAACAAAAGCGTCGTACCAGCTTGCTTCTTCCAGCTGGCCCTTTGCATTGCGGATTAACGGTTTTGTCAGGCGGTCGCCCAACTGTACCTGGTTTGTTCCAAAACGGCCACGGCCACACATTACCCCTTCATTAGCAGCAGCGCTGATATCCATCGGTACTGCTTTTACAATGGTATCGCCCATAGTTTCAACTACCATCTGGCAGCCGGCACTGCAGTAGCCACAGGTTGTCAGGGTCTTTTTCGTATCGGTCGGAACGTTTTTGAAGCCTCTTGCGCGTTCTCCCAGCGCTCCGGTGGGACATACAGAAATACAGGTACCACAGGAAATACAACCGGAATCAGCTAATTTTCCACCGAGAGCCGGTACCACAACCGTATCAAAGCCACGGTTCATCAGACCAAGCGCTGTCACACCCACGACTTCATCACAGGCGCGTACACAGCGTCCGCAGAGAATACACTTGTTGGGGTTACGCACAATAAACGGGTGGTCATCATCAAAAATCAGCTCTTCATTTTCACCGTCAAAGCGTTCAGGCGCCACATCGTACCGGTTGGCATAATCGATCAGCTTACATTCAAAATAATCGTGACAGCCGCATTCCAGACAACGAGACGCTTCTTCTCTGGCCTGCTCGGGCGTATAGCCCTTGACAATTTCTTCAAAAGTATCTTTACGTTCCTCTGGTGTCAGATGTGCCATCGGAGGCCGTTTGTACTTCTTTTTGCCTTCCAGGTAATCTGCGTCGATATCATCACGCGTAACATAATAAGGCTTACGGTAGCAGATTTCCCGGCCCTGAAGATATTCGTTGATAAAGCCGACTGCTTTTTTGGCTTCGCCAATGGCGCGGATAGCAATGGAAGCGCCGTCATTGGCACAGTCGCCGCCCGCAAAGACGCCTTCGAGATTCGTCGTAAAGGTTTCTTCATCTGCGACAATGGTATTGAACTTCGTCAGCTCAAGTCCATCCATTCCTTCAGGGTCAATGCCCTGGCCAATCGCCAGAATAACGGTGTCCACGTCAATCAGCTCAGTTTCACCCTCAATGGGCACAGGCCGACGGCGTCCGCTGGCGTCTGGTTCGCCCAGCTCCATTTTCTGAAGCAGCATCTGCTTAACATGACCATTTTCATCCTTGATGATTTCAATCGGGTTACACAGGTTTTTAAAGACAACGCCCTCTTCCTGCGCTTCCTCAATTTCTTCCTGTTCAGCCGGCATTTCGGCAACAGTACGACGGTATACATTGTAGACTTCCTTTGCCCCCAGGCGCACCGCGCTTCTGCAGGCGTCCATGGCGGTATTCCCGCCGCCGACAATGGCGACCTTATCGCCCAGGTTCGCCGGCTCATTGTTGACAATCTGTCTGAGCAACTCGATCCCGCCAATAACGCCATCTGCGTCTACGCCTTCACAGCGCAGTCCACTGCTGGTCCAGGCGCCAATGGCCACATACATGGCATCATGCTGTTTTCTCAGACTCTCAAAAGGCAGATCCGCGCCAATGCGCACACCCGTCTTAACAGTAACACCCATATCTTCGATCAGCTTGATTTCTTCATCCAGGACTGTCTTTGGCAGACGGTACTCCGGAATCCCATAGCGCAGCATGCCGCCAGCTTTGGGCATGGCTTCATAGATGGTAACGGCATGGCCGGCTTTTCTCAGAAAATAGGCTGCTGTTAAACCGCCTGGGCCGCCGCCGATGACACCAATGCTTTTGTGAGTGTCTGGCGCAACCTCTGGCATAAACATTCCCTTGTCAATGTCCAGATCCGCTGCAAAACGCTTGAGCCACAAGATTGAAACAGGTTCATCCACCAAACCTCGGCGGCAGGCCTTTTCGCAGGGATGCGGACAGACACGCCCGATGGATGCCGGCAGAGGCAGACGGTCCTTGATCAGCTTAATGGCTTCCTCGTATTCTCCGTTGGCTATAAGCCCAACATATCCCTGGCAGTCTGTCTGTCCCGGACATTCCAGCTGACACGGCGCCACACAATCGCCAATGTGCTTGGAAAGCAGAAGCTCCAGGTTGGTTTTCCTGGATTCCAGCACTCTGTCGGACTTGGTCGTGATGACCATACCTTCCACGATGGGGGTTGCACAGGCTTTCAGCAGTTTTGGATTTCCCTCAACCTCTACCATGCAGAGGCCGCAGGAGCCATAAACCTCGGTGCGTTCGTCATAGCAAAGAGTTGGGATGTCAATACCGTTTTCGCGGGCAACGTCCAAAATAGTCTGTTCTGCAAAACCCGTTACTTCTTTTCCGTTAATATTAATTCTTAATTTCTTCATGTCCCTCACTCCTTCCTAATCCACGATTACCGCATCAAACTTACAAACGCTGGCGCATTTTCCGCACTTAACGCATTTTTCCTGATCGATAACATGAACCTTTTTAGGTGTGCCCGAAATGGCCTCAACCGGGCAGTTCTTGGCACAGCGGGTACAGCCGACACATTTTTCCTCATCAATGCTGTAGGTAATCAAGGCCTTACAGCTGTGAGCTGTACATTTATGTCTGTAGATATGGTCCTCATATTCGTTTCTGAAATAACGCAGGGTGGTAAGAACCGGGTTCGGCGCTGTCTGGCCAAGGCCACACATCGAGCCCTCCTTAACCTTGAGACAAAGCTCTTCTAGAAGCTCAATATCGCCGTCACGTCCTTCGCCTTCTGTGATACGGGTCAGAATTTCAAGCATACGCATGGTTCCGATACGGCAGTAGTTGCATTTACCACAGGATTCCTTCCGGGTAAAATCCAGGAAGAAGCGGGCCATATCAACCATACAAGTGGTTTCATCCATGACAACCATCCCGCCGGAGCCCATGATCGCGCCAGTTTTAGTAATAGAAGGATAGTCGATAACGGTATCCACCAGCTCAGCTGGAACACATCCACCGGATGGTCCGCCCATCTGAACCGCTTTAAATGCCTTATCATTTTTGATACCGCCGCCGATATCATAAATGACGTCACGCAGAGTTAAGCCCATTGGAATCTCAACCAGACCGCCCTTTTTGATTTTACCAGTCAGGGCAAATACTTTGGTGCCCTTGGAATTTTCATTTCCGAGCTGTCCGTAAGCTTCACCGGAATTTCTGAAAATCCACGGTACGTTCGCATAGGTTTCAACGTTGTTGATATTGGTCGGTTTTGCCCAGTAGCCTTTTTGGGCCGGAAATGGCGGCTTGAGACGCGGCATCCCGCGTTCCCCTTCCAGCGACGCAATCAAAGCGGTTTCTTCACCGCAGACGAAAGCGCCGGCGCCGGCTTTAATTCTCAGATCAAAGCTGAAGGAGGACCCAAAGATATTCTCACCAAGATAGCCTGCCTCACGAGCCTGTCCGATGGCATTCTCAAGACGTTTTATGGCCAGTGGATACTCTGCACGGACATAGACAACACCCTGTCCAGCGCCGATGGCCCTGGCTGCAATAATCATCCCTTCAATGAGCGCATGTGGATCACTTTCAAGTACCGAACGGTCCATAAAGGCACCAGGGTCGCCTTCGTCGGCGTTGCAGACTAAATACTTGACGTCTCCCTTGGCCTTATGGGCTTCATTCCATTTAAACCAGGTTGGGAAGCCTGCCCCGCCGCGGCCAGCCAGCCCGGCTACTTTAACGGTATTAATAATTTCTTCCGGTGTCATCTCCTCAACAGCTCCTTTAGCGGCCTTATAGCCGTCGACTGCCAGATAATCCTCAAGACGTTCCGGGTCAATGACACCACAGTTCTGAAGCACCACGCGTTTTTGCTTGGCGATCATTTCCTTGTCCTGAGCTGCCATTTCCAGGTCTGTAATATTTTTCTGCCCAAGGATATGTTCATCCACAATACGCTCAACATCGCCGGTATCGACATTGACGTAGGTAATCTTAGCGCCTGAGGGATCAACCACATCCACAATGGGTTCAAGATAGCAGGTCCCGATACAACCGGTTTTTTCAAGGTCAATACTCAGATTTTTAGCGGCAATCTGATCTTTAAAGGCTTCTTCAACCTTTGCAGCGCCGGCAGCGATACCGCAGCTTCCCTGCCCAATGATTACTTTATAGTTTTCCATTGTCTACGCCTCCTGTTCCTTGAGCTCTGTTAAAATATTAACCACTTTATCCTTTGTCAGCTGGCCATAGGTCTCTCCGTCGATCATCATCACCGGAGATAAAGAGCAGCAGCCCAGACAGGCGACATTTTCCAGGGTAAAAAGACCGTCCTCGGTGGTTTCGCCCTCTTTAATGCCAAGATGCTCCACAACGGCTTCCTCAATCATTGAAGATCCATTAACGTGACAGGCTGTTCCCTGACAGAGCATGATCAGATGCTTGCCAACAGGATTCATGCGGAACTGAGCATAAAAAGTTGCAACACCGTATATTTTCGCTACTGGAATATCTGTTTCACGAGAAATATACAGCATTAAGTCCGGGGACAGATAGCCATAGGTTTCCTGAGCCTTCTGCAGGATGGTAATCAGGCTTCCTGCTACATCGGCATACGCGTCCAGAACTGCATCTAATTCTGGGAATTTGGGCTCATCCTGACAGCCGCAGCCGCAGTGATGATCATGATGGTGTTCGTGATTCATAATTACTCCTTACTTTTTTCCTGATTTAACAGGTTTCCTCAACTTCTTCCACTTGCACAATGTATCCAATTTTTCTAAAGAAATTTTCCCGTTTTAAGGATAAAACGGGATGAATCCACAGTAATATTTTCTTATTCTATAGTATAAATCCTTATTGTCTTTATTATACTCCTATTTTACGAATTTGCAAGACCTTTTGCGAATTTTTTCACTTTTATTCTAATAATTTTTTCTACTCTCTAGTCTCAGCTGTTTCTTCTAGTTTTTGGTCTGCCAAAGCTGTCTTTTTATTCGGTACAAGGGTCAGTACAATACCGAATAAGATAGCTGCGAACCCGCAAATTGTGTAGGTGCTCGGAACCTCCCCCACAAAGAAAAACACAAAAACCGGGTTTAGTATTGGCTCCAGCAGCGAAAGAATCGACGCTTCAAAGGCAGATACCAGTCGAACTCCTTTAAGAAAAAACAGGTAAGAAATACCAATTTGAAAGACGCCAAGCAATATAAGATACAGCCAGTTTATCGTGGGGAGACCTGAGAAGGATATCTGGCTGTGCATGAATATGAGCATTACCCCAGCCATAACAAAATTGATAAATCCGATGATGGTAATATCGCCCATCGGGTATTTTTTCTCCATAAAATACTGCTCCAGCGCATAGGCAATACCTGCGGACAGGGCCAAAAGATTACCAGCCATGGCGGTCGCGTTACCTGAAGCATTCAATGGATCGCAAAAAATAATGATAATTCCAGCCAAAATTGTAACCCGTGGCACAAACTCCCGCGTGACCAGCTTTTTTTTACCGCTGATCAGATAAGCCAGATAGAGCCACAGCGGCGCTGTACACTGCAGTATAATCGCGTTGGCAGCTGTCGTCAGCTTTGTCGCGATGACAAAGCTGATGGTTAAGTATGTATAAGAAATAATAAGACCAATGTAATTTTTACTGAATCGGACTTTTTTCCATTTTATGAATGGCAGAAAAACACAGCCTGCGATCAGACTTCTCGCAAAGGCAATGCTGATCGCGCTCGCTTCAATGCTTTTAATTAAAAGGCCGCCTGTGCTCATTAGCGTGACGGCCAGTAAAATAAAGCATGCTCCTCTATTTTTTGAATTCATTCCCCACAGCACCTAAATCATCCGGTGGCCTCTTTGAAGGCCGGTATCGCCGGAACGCACAAATTCCAGAATTCCATAGGGCTCAATCATGTTAAAGAACGCGTCCACCTTATCCCGGGTTCCGGTTATTTCCAGTACCAGGCTTTCGCGGGCCACATCCACAACATTGGCTCTGAATAAGTTGGAGATTTCCACGATATTGGAACGGGTTTCGTCATTGGCCTTAACCTTGATAAACACCAGCTCCCGGCGAATAGATTCCTCCGGTTTGAGCTCAATGACCTTGATAACGTCGATTAGCTTGTTCAGCTGTTTTTTTATCTGCGCAAGAATATGCTCATCACCTGTCACCGTAATGGTGATGCGCGATACCTTGGCATCCTCTGTCGTACCGACAGTCAGGCTGTCGATATTATAGCCGCGTCTTGCAAAAAGCCCTGCAATACGGCTTAAAACCCCAAAGTTATTTTCAACCAAGAGGGATAAACAATAGTTTTCCATGGCTTCTCTCCTAAATCTTTATAAAGTCTTCATGAACCTGACATTCAATCAGAGTTGGCCCATTATGGGAAATAGCATCGTTAAGGGCCGCTTCGGCTTCGGCGTTTGAGCTTGCCTGATACCCTTTAATGCCGTATGCCTCAGCCAGCTTCATAAAGTCAATGCTGAAGTTAATGTCTGTGCCGCTGTAATGATTTTTACCATAAATATCGTGCTGAAGCTGGCGTACCATCCCCAGCTTATGATTGTTGATCATAATAATATTGATATTTAGATTATGCTCTGCAATAACCCCCAGCTCACCCATGGACATCTGGAAGCTACCATCGCCGCAAATCGCGAAGACCTGCTTTGGATTTTCCCTTGTCGCAAAGGCCACCCCGCCAGCGGCGGGAATGCTGTAGCCCATGGTTCCCAGACCGCCAGAGGTAAAATAATGACGTTCCTTACAAACCTTAAAGTACAGCGCGGACCATATCTGGTTCAGGCCAACATCAGCTACAATCGTTGCGTTATCCGAAGCGATGTCTCCTAATTTTTCAAACAAAAGCTTGGGGTTTACCAGGCCTAATTCCAAATGTGTATCGTACAGAAGCGGATGATTCTCTTTGATGATCTCAATGGTTTTAAGCCAGTCTCTGGTATCCTTCTTTAAATCCTTCTGGATCAGGTCGAGCAGAACCGTACGCGCGTCGCCTACAATGGGCACGTTGGTATCGTCGATGTTTTTTCCGATCTCTGCAGGGTCGATATCAATATGAATGAGCTCCATATCATTGATCAAGTCCATCAGATTGTTGGTTCCCCTGTCAGACATCCGGGCGCCGACACATATGCATAGATCCGCCGCCTCTAAAATTTTATTTGAGTACTCAAAGCCATGGCTGCCCGCAATGCCGCAGTACAGCGGATTATCCTCTGGAAAACAGCCAACCCCCATCAGGGTTGTGATAACAGGAATACCGTTTTGCTCCGCAAAGGTAAGCAGTTCTTTTTCAGCGTAGCTTAAAACCACACCGCCGCCTGCATAAATAATCGGGCGTCTGGAGGACTTCATCTTTCTGATGGCCCGCCTTATCTGGCCTGTATGACCTTCATAGGTTGGCTTATACCCGCGTATTTCGACCTTTTCACAATAGTTGACACTTTTGAGATTCGTATTCTGCACATCTCTTGGAATATCAATTAAAACAGGGCCCGGACGACCTGTAGATGCAATGTGAAAGGCTTCCCGTATAATCCGGGGAATGTCGGCCGCGTCCTGAACCAGATAAGAGTGCTTGGTAAACGGCTCTGTCGCACCGGTAATATCGGCTTCCTGAAAAGCATCGGTTCCAATAAGGTCTCTGTTAACCTGGCCTGTAATGGCAACAATCGGAATAGAATCCAGATAAGCGGTAGCGATTCCAGTAACCATATTGGTTGCTCCCGGACCAGAGGTTGCCAGACAGACCCCAACCTTGCCGGACTCTCTTGAATAACCGCTGGCATAATGCGGTCCTGCCTGCTCATTCCGGACCAGCACATGCTGGATGGGTGATTCGCGAAATGCTTCGTACAAGGGCAGCAGCGCACCGCCCGGATAACCGAAGACGACCTCCACGTTTTCTTTTTCCAAACACTTTAAAATCAATTTTGCAGCTAACAGTGGAATCACTCCCTTTACTTTAGTATAATTTAGTAATTCAGTCTATGATATTATTTTTAAAATAAACTGTCAAGACTATTTTAAAAGATAAAAATTTAACGATATATCAGCAACTTGCCTAAGAGCGGCGTCTTAACAGTAATCGCCTTTTTAGGACACATTTCCTGACAGCAGTAGCACCGAATACATTTATGATAATTGTAATGCGGCACGCGGCCCTTGCGTGTTTCCTTCCAGGTCAGGGCCTTATCCTCTAAAGGACACGACGCCACGCAGATACCACAGCGCACACAGCGCTCCTCAATAATAACGGGCTTTCTGGTGATCAATCCTCTTATTTTAGACAGCTGGCCAATGGTGCTGTTCTCCTCAGACCGGACGGGAATCCGCTCAACGTTAAAATTGCGGTTGATGTGGTCCTCCAGCCTTTCGCCAAGAATTTCAATTTTATCGACATCACTTGTGCCAAGCCCCATTTCATTTCCAGAAGCAATGGTTGGCACATAGGACGGCTCCAGATCCACCAGACGCGCAAAGGTAGCGTCCAGAGCCACGGGATCATCCGAAACCAGCAGCAGGTTCATGGCAACCGGTGTGCCAGACGCCGGTCCGTTGCCCTCCATTGCGATAATTCCATCCATGACAAAAAGGCGTGGCTTTATGCAGAGGTTCAGATCGACCAGCATTTTCCCAAATTGCAGGCTGTCAGGATAGCGCGCGTGGCACGCTCCCTTGTTAAATCCATAGACACAGCCAAGCTGGTTTTTTACCGCACCGGTAATCCGTGTGAGACCGTGGGTTTTCATCTTACTGATACTGATGATGGCATCACTTTCCAAGACACCCTCAGCCAGTTCAAATTTTTTGGTCGTCACTCCCTCGGGATAGGCAACTGATTTTCCTTTTGAAAATTCCAGCAGCGAGATACCATGCCGGTCGGCCACCTCCTTGATTCCCGATTCCTCTGCGACCTTTTCAGGGTTACCGATTCCTGGAGAATCACCATAACATATCTTTTTACAGTCGGCTTCTTCCAAAATACGGGCCACGGCTTCAAACACTGCCGGATGGGTCGTTACAGCGCTTTCTTTTTTCTTCCCGCGAAGCAAGTTTGGCTTCAGTAAAATCTTTTCCTCCGGGCGGACAAAACGTTCAATCCCTCCCAATGCGGCTACGCCCTGCTTCAAGGCTTTGTATACAGCCTCCGCGTCATAGGAATCGCATTGAATTAAAGCTACCTGAGACATTCCATACCTCTTTATTTACCAACCAGCTCGATGCCGTTGGCCGTTTGTTTTATTTTCTTTTCTTTCATCAGCTTACCCAACGCGCGTTTAAAGGAGCTCTTGCTCATTTTAAACTCTTTGCTGATAATCGACGGATTGGTTTTATCATTATACGGCAGCATTCCGCCGTTTTTTTTCAGTTTGTCCAATATCAAAAGAGCGTCCTTGGGTATTTCTTTATAAGCCTTTTTATTGGGGCTTAAAACCAGCTTGCCGTCCTTTCGGGTTTCTGCAACCCTGGCTTTGATTTTATCCCCGCAGTGAAAATCGGTCGTCATTTCATTTTTCAGAATCATGCCATGATAGGCGTTATCCACAGCGACAAAGGCTCCAAGCTCTGGATTGATCTGATAAATGTACCCCTCGACCCAGTCGCCGTCCTTGTAGGGCGATTGGGCTTTAAGCAACGGATAAACTTTCATGGTCGCACACAGGCGGCCGCTCTTGTCAATATAAAGATTCACAAGGTATTCCCGTCCCTTCTGCACTTTTGTAATCTGCTCATGATAGGGCAGTAAAAGGTCTTTCTCCAAGCCCCAGTCCAAAAAAGCGCCAACCTTAGTGATGTCCACCACTTTTAAGGGAGCGAACTCACCCAGCGTAATCTTGGGCTTTCTGGTCGTTGCGATAAGCCGGTCTTGGGAATCACGATAAACAAACACCTCGATTTCATCGCCGACCTTACAATTTTGGGGGATCTCCTTTTGTGGCAGCAAAACGCTGTCCTTCTTTTTATCGCTGCTGTCATCCGCTGCCAAATATAAACCTACTGAGGTCTGACGGTCAACCGTCAGATGCTGTATTTTTCCTATTTCGATCACTTTACTTTTCCACTTATTCCTTTTTTAAAATATTGTATACAGATTTATCTTATTGCAAAAAATAGGACTTAAAAAGTCCTATTCAGCCATTACTTAATTTCTTTAATTTCTTTTCGGTTTGCTTCGATTTTATCGTTCAGCTCTTTCAGCTGTACCTGGAGGTTATAGAGTATCTTATCAGAGTAATGCTGGGTCCCGATTCTCAGCTCTTTCGCACTTGCCTGGGCATTTTTTATGATGGTTTCGGCCTGGGCAGTCGCGGTTCGTGTAATCTCGTTGGTATCGATCATTTCCTTCAGCTTTTTCTCAGCTTCGTTTTTGATCCGTTCTGCGTCTCCTTCTGCTTCAACCATTATTTTCTTCTTTTGCTCTACTATTTCCCGGGCCTGTACCAGCTCTGCCGGCAGCTCTTCCCGTATTTCATCGATAATTTCCATAATTTCTTCAGGACTGACCAAGGCCTTTGACGAAAATGGCAGGGTGTTTCCCTTTTCCACAAGTTCTTCCAATTCAGTTAGCAGTTCTAAAACCTTCATTCTCTAGCATCCTTCCCATATTTTATCCGTATCGCTTTTTCAACATGTGGAGGTATGAAATCTGACACATCCCCATCGAATTCCATAAGCTCCCGCACAACGCTTGAGCTCAAGTAGGAATATTGATTGTTTGTCACCATGAAAAAAGTTTCAACATCATTGTCCAGTTTTTTATTTGTCAGTGCCATCTGCAGTTCAAATTCAAAGTCCTGCACTGTCCGAAGCCCCTTTAAAATTACCTGGGCGCCCTTTTCCTTAGCATAATCCACCAGCAGTGAGGACGAAGTATCAACCTCTACGTTTTCCAGATGCGCCACGCTCTCCCAAATCATCGCACACCTTTCCTCACTGGAAAACAGGTATTTCTTTTTATAATTTACCATCACACACACGATGACCCTGTCAAAATGCTTCGAGGCCCTTTCTATAATGTCCAAATGACCAAAGGTAACCGGGTCAAAGCTTCCGGGATACACAGCACTTCTCATTGACCAACATTCTCCCAACTATAAAAACTGATTAAAGTCGTTCCGTACTTTTTTTCTTTATATTTTGCAAATGATTTAATCGTTATTGGCATTATAACAGATTTTTCATGTTCCATCATTATAATTCCATCAGAATTCAAGATATTTTTCTCACAAATTTTTTCCACGATCGAAATCATGCCGATCCCATCCTTATACGGTGGATCCATGTATATCATATCACATTTTACTGAATTTTTGCATAAAAAACCAATTCCTTCTTCTGCTGAACAATTTTTTATAATTGCTTTGCCTTCAAAACCGGTCAGTTTTAAATTTTTCTTAATGATACCAATACTGTCTTTGGAAATATCAAAGAAATAGGCCTGGGGAACACCGCGGCTCAGCGCTTCTATGCCCATAGCACCGCTTCCGCCAAAAAGATCCACAAAGATCTGGGCTTCCCTCAGTTCGATCTGGACGCTGTTAAAAACAGCCCCTTTAACCTTATCAGTCGTTGGCCTTATCCAGTCACCGCCGATGGATACGAGCTTTGTCCCCCTTTTTTCACCTGCTATTACGCGCATTTCGTTCTCCCTTTAATTCATAGAAATTTCCGATAAATTTTTATAGAAGGTTTCAATAATCCGGGCCCGGTAGGCCATTGTTTCCTTATCACCTGCATTGTAGATTTCCTTTGCCACCATTTTGGTTTCAGCAATAAGATCAAAATCCTCATAAGGATTCAAGGCTTTAAACTCGGGAAATCCATGCTGCTTCAGACCAAAATAATCACCTGGCCCGCGCAGCCGGTAATCTTCATCGGCAATCTTTTTGCCGCTGTGATTGTTGACAATTACCCGCATGCGTTCAATGGTCTGATCATTTCTGGAGTTTGACACTAAAAAGCAATAGGATTGGTGCATCCCCCTGCCCACACGTCCCCGAAGCTGGTGCAGCTGGGACAGACCAAAACGGTCCGCGCTCAGAATGGTAATCACGGAAACATTGGGCACATCAATTCCAACTTCAATAATACTGGTGGCCACCAGAAGGTCAATTTCACAGCGGTTAAAGGCGTCAATAATCTGTTTTTTTTCTTCCGCGGGCATTCGGCTGTAGAGACAGGCAATACGGAACCTGCTTCCGTAAAACTGCGTCACCTCTGCAAAGACGTTCTGAATATCCTTGACTTCACTCATTTCCTCGGACTCTTCAATAAACGGGCAAATGACAAAAGCCTGCTGGCCCTTGTCCATTTCGTTCGCCATAAAATTCAAAATCTTCGGATAAGATTTCTCATTATAAAAATGGGTCTTGATTTTTTTTCGCCCCTTTGGCAGCTCGTCGATATAGGAAACATCCAAATCGCCATAGAGAATAAGCGCCAGTGTTCTGGGAATCGGGGTAGCGCTCATGACCAGCGTATGAGGTGTTTCTCCCTTCAGACTGAGCTTTCCACGCTGCTTGACGCCAAAACGGTGCTGCTCGTCAGTAATAACCAGCCCCAGATTATAGTAATCCACACTGTCCTGTATGAGCGCATGTGTTCCGATGATCACCTGTGCCTCGCCGCTGGCAATGGTTTCAGTCACTGCGTTCCGCTCCTTGGCCTTTTGTGAGCCTGTCAGCAGTTCGACGCGTATGCCGTAGGGTTCAAGATACTGTTTGAAATTTTGGGCGTGCTGGCCTGCCAGTATCTCTGTCGGCGCCATATATGCGGTCTGGTAACCATTGAGCGCCATCAGATAGGCGCAGGCAACCGCGATAATTGTCTTACCGGAACCCACATCGCCCTGAACCAGACGGTTCATTACAATTTCCTTTTTCATATCGCCGGCAATATCGTCAAGCACCTTCATCTGGCTGTCTGTCAGCTCAAAGGGCAGTCCCTTTGTGAAGCGTTTGAGTGCCCCAAAATTGTCAAGATGGATTTTAGACACGCCGTTTAACGCGCGGCTGTTCATAATACCAATATTAATTTTCAGGGCTTCCTCAAACTTTATCCGGCTTTTTCCCTGGGCTACATCCTCTACTGTATCGGGAAAATGTATCTTTTCCAGGGCGGCTTCCTTTGAAAGCAGATGGTACTTTTCCCGGTAACGCTCCGGCAGATCATCCTTTACAACCAGGGGCTGCTTGAAGACTGCTGACATGTATTTTTTAAGCGATTCTCCCGGAACTCCCTCGATTTTGGGGTAAACAGGGGTAAGAATAAAGAAATCCTCTAGCTTGCTCTCATGAGCAAACTGGGGATTATACATTTGACGCCGATTATTTTTTATGACAACCTTTCCGAAAAAATAATAAACCTCGTTCTCGGAAAAAATATCCCTAAGATAGGGCTGGTTAAACCAGACGATCTCGCCTTTTACGGATTCGCCATTTTCAAGCGTTTCCACTACCGGCAGCACAAAAAGGGACATGTTTCTGCGGATACGGCGCAATGTTCCCTTCCTGGCAACAACGGCCCTTACCGTCACCGCCTCATCCGTTTCTGTCTGAAATGAGCCCATTATTTTTCGGTTAAGATACTTCCGGGGATAAAAATCAAGCAGATCCTCAATGGTGGTAATACCGTGCGCCCCGAAAGCCTCCGCTCTCTTCGGCCCGATACCTGATATGTTTCTAATTGAATCTGACACTTTCATTTTATCCCCTCTGAATCTATTCTACCGACACAATGTAATAATACAGCGGCTGCCCGCCTTCGTTGATTTCCACATCGCAATCTTCAAATTTTTCTTCCAGCTCTTCAACAAGTGCTTCCGCATCGTCCTCGGCCACATCGGAACCATAATAGACCGATACGAGCTCGCTGTCCGCATCAACCATTTTATCCAGAAGCTCTTTGGTTACCTCTGAAACATCGTCACCTTTCACGATTATTTCACCGCCAAAGATACCGATGATATCATTTTTGGCAATCTTCAGGCCGTTGATCTTGGTATCGCGGACGGCGAAGGTAACCTCCCCGGTTTTAACCGTTGGAATGACCTCCAGCATGTTCTTTTCATTGTCTTCCCATTTAACCTCGGGCTGAAAGCTCAGCATTGCCGTGACACACTGCGGAATGGTCTTGGTTGGAATGACATGCACATGCTTTTCTGAAATGGCCTGTGCCTGATTGGCCGCCATGATGATATTGCTGTTGTTGGGGAAAAGAAAAATTTCTTCCGCGTTGGTCTTTTCAATTTCATCCAGAAAATCCTGAGTACTCGGATTCATGGTCTGTCCGCCGGAGATAACCCGCGTAATCCCCAGATCCTTGAACAAATTGGTCAGTCCCGCTCCTGGCGATACGGCCACAAAGCCATAGGGCTTGGCCGGCTCATTATCCTCGGTTTCTTCTTCCGAAACCCCCAGCATCTCGCGCATATTGTCAACCTTCATACGGATCAGAGCGCCATAGGTCAGCCCTTTTTCAAAGGCCTTGCCCGGGTGGTCGGTGTGCACATGCACCTTGATGATATCATCGTCTTTAATGACAAGCACACAGTCCCCAATGGTATTCAGGTACTCACGCAGCTCGTTATCGTCCGCCTTGGCAGCGTCCTTAACAATAAATTCAGTACAATAGCCAAAGGTAATGTCCTCAGGCCGCATGTTTGAGTCGTCGACAAAGCGCTCGCGGTCGCTGATATTCAGGTGTACCTCCTGGCTCAGCTCCTGGTTGGTCATTCCCTTGTAAGCGCCTTCCATAATAAAAATCAGGCCCTGCCCGCCGGCATCCACAACACCGGCTTCCTTTAATACCGGCAGTAATTCCGGTGTTTTCGCCAGCGATTTTTTACCATAGGAAATAACATTTTCAAGGTAATCTTCCAGATTGTCGTAACGGTCATAGTTGTCCATGGCAAATTCAGCCATTTCACGGGCAACCGTCAAAATTGTTCCTTCAGTCGGCTTCATGACAGCTTTGTAAGCAGCGTCAGCGGCGGCGCGGATCGCCATACCAAGGCCCTTGATGTCCAATTCTTCCTTATCCTTACAGCCCTCGGCCAGACCACGAAGCAGTTGAGACAGGATAACGCCTGAATTGCCGCGGGCGCCGATCAGGGCGCCGCTGGATGCGGTTTTCGCAACACTGTAAAGGCTGATGCTCGTCATTTTTTCCAGCTCGCTTACCGAATGTGAGAAGGTTAAAGACATATTGGTTCCCGTATCGCCGTCCGGCACCGGAAACACATTTAGCTCATCCACTGTTTTTTTATAAATTTCGAGATTTTTCGCACCATACTCGAACATTTTTTTTAGTAAATTTCCATCAATTATTTGGGTCTTCATTCCTTCCTCCGCCTACACTCTTACGCTTACGACATTAACACTGATGCGTTTTACCTTCAGTGAAGTTTGTTTTTCAACGCTGTATTTTACGGCTGAAATAATATTTTCAGCCACTACAGAAATCTTAATTGCCTGTTCTACAATCACGTAGAGGTCGATAATCAGCTTTCCATCGTCGTCGATTTTAACGCCGACGCCCTTACTGGCCTGCTCTCCGGACATTATTTCAATCAGGCCGTCCTTACCGCGCTGATGTGCCATACCGACTAAGCCGTAGCATCCCATAGCAGCGTTTCCGGCGATATCCGCAATCGCTTTACGCGAGATATCAATATATCCTAATTCGTTTTCTATTTTCATTGGTAAATACTCCTTTATCTTCTTTACTCAACTATATCATATCTATTTTACATAAATAATTCAAGAAAGTCAAAATTCTTATTGCATTATTTTTAAATTTTATGGTATAATAACCTCTGTTTTAGTAGAAGAATAGCGCAAGGGAGGTTGGACAAATGGCTAAAGAATGTTTTGTATGTAAAAAAAGCGTTGTGTCTGGCAACAATGTCACTCACTCTAATAAACATAATAAAAGAGTATGGAGACCTAATTTACAAAAAGTTAAAATTGTACTTGATGGCACTCCACAAAGAGTTAATGTTTGCACCAGATGTTTACGTTCCGGAAAAGTTGAAAGAGCATAGTACCCGTTTCAACTTATAAAACGTGCAGGTTTGATTACTTGCACGTTTTTATTTTACTCATTTACAATATCAACCATCAATATTCCCTGCTCAACCGATATTTCAGGCTGCTTTTCGGCGGTGACATTACTGATGCCATAGCCGGGTATAAAATGTGCCATCTCGCCGTTTTTCACTGGATACTCGAACCCCTTCAGGTTGATCTCCCCGGCATGGTCGGTAAACGCCAGAACCGAAACCGTCGTTCCCACCGGCACATCCAGGACGGCGCGGTCCTTCACCAGAAAGATCCGGTTGTTTTCATTGATAATTTCACCCTGAATCCCTTCTTTCAGAAGACGGTTCAGTAAATAAAGATTCCCGAAGCTGTGGTCAAACCGGTTTCCTAAAGCGCCGAACAGTACCACTTCATCAAACCGCTTCCGGATACAATACTCCACAGCCAGCTCCGTATCCGTTTCGTCCTTATGGGTAGGATGGCGTTCAACGACCACGCCCTTTTCTAAATATTCTGTGAGCAGCCCGGCACGGATTGAGTCCATGTCGCCGATTACCAGCTGTGGTGTTATGTCCAGGGCATGGACAACGTTCGCCCCGCCATCCGCACAGATCACCTCAAAATCCACTGCACTCTCCAGATAATTTTTATAAAAAGTTAAGTTTTCATACTGTCCATTTGTAAAAACGACTGCTTTCATTCTAATAGTCACTTCTCTTATTTTTTATTTCATTCAAAAGATAGCTGTAGTGCTCATACCGCACCGGGCTGATCTCACCGCTCTCAAGCTGCGCTTTCACCGCGCAGCCAGGCTCGCTCTGGTGGAGACAGCTGGCAAAGCGGCAGGCGCCCTCCTCAAATTCCGGGAAATAGAAACGGAGGTCTTCCTTTTCTATTTCCCTGTCCAGCTTCAGCGACGAAAACCCAGGGGTATCCAGTAAATACCCGCCGGCCTTTAAATCCAACAGCTCAACATGGCGTGTTGTGTGCTTGCCGCGGTTAAGCTTCTGGCTGAGCTCGCCGGTTTCCATGGCTCCCGCCTCACACAGCCGGTTGGCCAGCGTTGATTTGCCCACACCCGACGGTCCTGCCAGAAAGGCTGTTTTGCCCTCTATTTCGGCCTCTATCGCTTCCAGGGCAATGTTATCCGTCTGATCAAAAGCAAAGCATTTATAGGGCGTTTTGGCGTAAATAGCCCTAATCCTCTGCAGCTCACCCGCGTCCACAAGATCGGTTTTTGTAATGCAGATGATCGGCTCAACAGCTTTCATTTCCGACGCGATCAGCAGCTTATCCAAAAGCAGCAGGTTCGGGCTCGGATTTTCTCCGGCAAACACAATTAACGCCACGTCTACATTGGATACAGGCGGGCGTACAAATTCGTTTTTTCTCGGTTTTATTTCATCAATTGCCAGTTCGTCCTGGTCATTCTCAACCACTTCCACAAAATCGCCGACCATGGGCTTGATTTTCTGATGCCTGAAAATACCGCGGGCCTTACATTCTAATAAAGAAGCGGAACCGTCGGGTCTTACATAGTAAAACCCTCCGATTCCCTTGATAATTCTTCCTGAGATTCTATTTTTTTTCATATTCATTGACAACAATACCGTTATTAATTGCCGCCTCCACCTTCTTCAGGCGACGGTGATGGCTTAGGCGTTGGGGTTGGGGTCGGTTCTGGCGTCGGGGTCGGCGTCGGGGCCGGCTTTCCGCTGCTGACGACAAAATTAATCGAAGTGCCTCTTTCGGTCTGGGTGCCTTCGGTCGGCGACTGACTGATAACAAGACCAGCGCTTACCGTGTCGCTTTCACTGGTCGTTACTCTGCCAACACTCAGTCCGCTGTCCTCAATCTGTGCCTCCGCGGCGGATTCGCTCATTCCAACGATGCCAGGAACTGTTACAAGATCCTGCCCCTTGCTGACATAGAGCGTGATACTGGTTCCTTCAGCAACGCTGACGCCCTCACCGGGATCAACCGAATAAACTATGCCGGTGGCGACATCACTGTTGTACTCACGCTTAACATTCTTAACCAGCTTCAGTTTATCAATGGCCGCGGTGGCTTCCGCCTCGGTCAGTCCGATAACCTTTGGTACCGTGACATTCTGTGTCCCCTTACTCACATTTACCTTAACAGTCTGTCCCTTTTTCATTTCTCTGCCTTCTTCAGGATTCTGAGAAACGATTTTGCCGGCTTCAACATCCGAGCTGTATACCTGGCTCTCTACTTCCAGCTTTAATCCAACCTTTTCCAGTTCCTGGGCCGCCTGCTCCTGAGTCATGTTCTTAACGTTCGGAACCATGACCGCTTTTGTGGACAATGTGTTCATCAGGATAACGATCAGGATGACCGCCAGAATTCCTCCGGCGATGGAAAAACCAATGATTTTTTTCTTTTTCTTCCGCTGGGCCAGCGCCAGGTCATCTTCCTCTTCCTCATCGTCTTCGGGATAACCGCTTTCGATGGGGCCCGTAACCGGCTCAATTTTAAAGAGTCCTTCATCGCCGATAATCTGTGTTTCACTGGTGGCGGCAGCGCCGTTATCGCCCACTGCCGCATTGGCGTCCACCATGATCTTTTCAAGATCATCGATGAGCTCATCCATATTCTGGTAGCGTTCTTCAGGCTTTTTACGCGTCAGTTTAACCACAACATCATTGACACTGGCCGGAATGTCCGGCAGGATTTCCTTCGGAGGTACCAGCTCCTCCTGAATATGCTTGATGGCAATGGTCACTGTGTTTTCTTCGTCAAAGGGAAGCTGCCCGGTCAGCAGCTCATAGTACATGATGCCGAGAGAATAGAGATCGGAACGCTCGTCCACGAACCCGCCTCTCGCCTGTTCAGGTGAGATATAGTGAACAGAGCCCATGGTCTGGTTGGTCATGGTTACTGTAGAGCTGGTGATGGCTCTCGCAATCCCAAAATCCGCAACCTTTGGCACCAAATCACGGGTCAAAAGAATGTTGTGAGGTTTTATATCCCGGTGAATAATCTTATGCTCATGGGCGCATTTAAGCGCAGCCGCCACGTCTATAATGAAGCGGGTCGCTTCCTTATAATCAAGATGGCCTTTTTTATTCAAGTACTGCTTCAGGGTAATGCCGTCCACATACTCCATAATGATATAATAAATATCCCCCTCTACGCCCACATCGTAAACAGAAACAATATTCGGGTGGGAAAGCCCCGCGGCCGCCTGGGACTCGCGGTCAAACTTTTTGATGAATTGTTCGTTTTCTGTGTACTCTTCACGCAAAACCTTAACCGCGACGTAGCGGTTAAGCTTACGGTCCTTTGCTTTGTAAACATAGGCCATGCCGCCGCGCCCGATCAACTCAATTATCTCGTAGCGATTGTTCAAGACCTTACTAATCATTGGCAGTTACCTCTTCCTTTGGGTTAAACAGTACAACGGTTATATTATCATTACCCCCGTTGTGGTTTGCTAAGTTAATCAATTCTTTGGTCGCGTCTTCCAGAGAATGCGTTAAGACAATTTCCCGAATAGCCCCTTCGTCAACCATATTGTAAAGACCGTCGGAACAAATCAAAATGACATCCTCCGGGGTTACCTGATAATCATACAGGTCTGGCTGAACAATATCGTCTGTGCCGAGGGCACGGGTAATGACGTTTTTCTGAGGATGGACACTAGCTTCCACCGAAGTGATTTTCCCCTCATCCACTAGCACCTGAACCAATGAGTGGTCCTTTGTTAACTGCTCCATTCCAGCTTTGTTAATGCGGTAAGCCCGGCTGTCGCCCACATGGATAACGCCCAGACGTCCACCATCCAGGATGCACATGGTCAGAGTGGTTGCCATACCAAGACACTCTTCACAATTACGGCTCACATCAAGAATCTCATGATTGATTGCATTGACAAAACGGTACATTTCGTCATAGTCAAAATAATTTTCGACATCTGACAATTTTTCTTTTATATAATCAACAGCCATCTGGCTGGCGATTTCACCGGAACGGTGACCGCCAAGACCATCGGCTACTGCGAAGACATAGTATTTTCTTCCACTGTTTTCAATGGTAGCCGCCAGACAAGCGTCCTGATTTACTTTTCGCTTGGCGCCTATATTTGAAGAATACGCACACTTCATCTCATCACCTCTTTATTCCGTCTGCTTTTTGGCGCAGCTGGCCACAGGCCGCATCGATATTATCGCCTATTTTCCTTCTAATTGTACAAGTAATACCGCGCTTTTTCAACTCATTGCTAAAAAAATTTACATTTCGGCTTCCCCTGTACGCACTTTCCGTAACCGGATTCAGGCCGATCAAATTAACATGGCAGGGCATTTTCCCCAGTATTTCAGCAAGCTCAGCGACATCCTCGGGACGGTCATTGAATCCCTCGATTAATGCGTATTCAAAGGTGATTCTCCGCTTTGTTTTTGTAAAATAATCGTTACAAACCTTAAGAAGTTCTTCAATTTTATATTTTTTTGCAATGGGCATCAGCGTTTCACGGCGGTCCTGGAAGGGCGAATGCAGTGAAATCGCCAGATTAATCTGAAGGTCCAGCTCCGCAAAGGCTTCAATCTGCGGGACAAGGCCGCAGGTGGAAAGTGTGATTTTGCGCTGTCCAATCCCCCAGCCCTCATTTGCGATATTCAAAAATTTCAGTATGTTTTCATAATTATCAAAAGGCTCGCCAATGCCCATGATCACGACATTGGAAATCCGTATTCCAGCTTCCTGCTCGACCAGATAGATCTGATCGAGAATTTCGCCTGCTTCAAGATCTCGGATTTTCCCACCTCTTGTGGACGCGCAGAAGGCACAGCCCATCCGGCATCCCACCTGGCTGGAAACACACAGAGAATAGCCGTGATGATAGGACATCAGCACCGTTTCGATGCTGTTGCCGTCTGGCAGGCGGATTAGGTATTTTTTAGTCCCATCGACAGGGTCTTCCTGCAGCCTTTCAATTTTTCCATGCTCGATACCGTATTGTGCTTTCAGCTTTTCCCGGAGTTCTTTTGAAAGATTGGTACAAGCCTCGAGATTTTCCGCTTTCTTTTCATACAGCCATTGAAAAAGCTGTTTTCCCCTGAAGGAAGGCTCTCCGGCTGCTTCCATCAGCGTTTTACATTCGTTTAATGTCTTTCCAAATATATTTTCCATCAGAAAATGGATTACCTTTCTATCCAATTAAAAATCCGGCATAAAGCCGGATTCTAATTTAGTCAATCACTTTTATTTATTATAACACAAATTCTAACAAGATTAACAATCTTTTTTCAGCTTCGCCATAAAAAAGCCGTCACAGCCATCGTCGAGGGGGCTGGTGTGCCGTCCGTTCATCTCGCCGGGCGCCACTTTCATAAAGGGATATTCCCTCAGCACCCGCTCGATCTGTCCTTCATTTTCGTCACGGTTGACCGTGCAGGTACAATAGACCAGTGTTCCTCCTGGCTTCAGATACAGAACCGCGTGGTCGAGAAGCTGTCTCTGGATGCGGGTCAGCTCTTTGCGGGCTTCCCTGGTGACGGTGTAGCGTATCTCAGGCTTTCTTCTGATAATTCCAAGGCCTGAGCACGGCGCGTCCAGCAGTATCCTGTCAAAGGCTTCCCGATCCTCTGGCCTGAAAATACATCCGTCTGTTTTCTGCGTTTCAATATTACGGATACCAAGGCGTTCGGCCGTTTCCTCAATCAGCTTGAGACGGCTGTCGAAAATATCACGGGCGATTATTGTCCCCTCATTGTCCATTATCTGGCTCAAATGCGTCGTTTTTCCACCTGGTGCGGCGCACATATCCAGTACACGGTCCTTTTTCTGGGGCGCTAAAAGCCGCGCTGCCATCATGGCACCCTGGTCCTGAATCATAAAACAGCCCGCTGTAAACAGCGGATCCCGCTGCACCTGGCTCTCAAAACTCCCCAGTCTGCTTAAATGCAGGGCATCGCTGTCCAGCTTGCCCTCCGCACAGTCTATTCCCTGCTCAGAAAGCTTCTGCGCCAGGGTATGCCGGTCAAGCTTAAGGGTGTTGACTCTTATGGTAAACGGCGGTTTTTCATTGAGCAATGGGATGATCGCTTCAGCCTGTCTGGCACCGTAGGTTTCATAGTATTTATGAATAATCCAGACCGGTATGGAGTAACGCACTGACAGCGCTTCCTTCTCATTGCTGAAGGAAGAAAAATCAAAGGCTGCATCCGCATCTCTGCCCCGGAGCACATTTCTGAGCACTCCATTGACAAAACCCCTGGCCTTTGGTCTGAGTTTTCCCGTAATTTCCACCGCTTCATTTACCGCCGCGTAGGATGGGATTTTATCCAAAAAATAAATCTGATAAACCGTCATCCTCAGTATCTCCAATACCTCAGGGTCCAGCTTATTCAGATTTTTTGAAACATGCTTTTTTAACAGGTAATCCAGGTACAGCTTATTTTGAAGGGTCCCGTAGACAATATTGAGATAAAGTCCACGGTCCTCTTCTTTATAATGGCTTTCTGAGAGCACTTTTTTGGTTTCCAGATTGGAATAAGCGCCCTCACAGCTCACTCTGAGCAGCGTTTTTACCGCTTGTTCACGAATTTTCATAAGCTGTCAGTTCCTGTTCCGCAACGCCAGCAGACGCAGCAGGTTTAAGAACGCCATGAGCGTACTGGCAACATAGGTTAACGCAGCGGCCCGAAGCACCTTCTTAACGCCCTGTTCTTCGCCCGGAGCAATGAGCTGGTACTCTTCCAGTGCCGCCACTGCTCTGCGGCTCGCGTTAAATTCTACTGGCAGGGTGATAATATAGAACACCAGCGAAACACAGAATAAAATAATGCCAATATTCATCAATGTCGGACCAAAGCCTGTATTCCCTCTGCCAAAGACCAGCCCGATGAAAAACAAAGGCCAGGCAGCATTGGACGCAAAATTACAGACTGGCACAATGGCGTTGCGGAACCGCAGCGGAAAGTAACCTTCCTTATCCTGGATGGCGTGCCCAGTCTCGTGGGCCGCAACGCCGACAGCAGCGATGCTGTCCTGACCGCCGACGCCGCCGGACAGACGCATGACCTTATGTCTGGGATCATAATGGTCTGTCAGGTTCCCGCCAATGCTCTCAATGCCAATGTTGCTGAGTCCATTAATATCCAGCAGCTTTCGCGCTGCTTCGGCCCCGGTCAGGCCATTGCGCGTCCGTACACGGCTGTAGGTTTTATAAGCGCTGCTGACCTGATACTGTGCATAGGCGGCCAGAATAAGCCCAGGTATCAAGATCAGCATTGAGCTGTAGTAACTTAAAAACATTTTATTTTCCTCACAATTTTAATTATTTGTGACCTATTATACAAAAACTCTCTAAAATCAAGCTTAATCTATTCAAACCGTGAGCCTGATTCGATGGTATTCCCATTGAAATAGACCTTCGACGGCATTCTTTTCTTGCCTGGCATCTGAATTTCTCCAATGGCGAGGGCGCCATCCCCGGTTTTTACAACTAAACCGCTCTTAGTGTTTGCCTGCAGGACTATTCCGGGGAGTTCTTCCCCGGAATAGTCCAAGCGTACCGGCGCAAAGCATTTTATCTTTTCACCGTTCAATTCAGTGTAAGCGCTTGGAAAAGGATCGGTTCCGTTAATACGGCGCAGAATTTCAAAGCTGCTCTGGTTCCAGTCAAGCTTTCCGGTTGTCTTTTCAACCTTATCCGCATAAGTTGCCAGAGCCTCGTCCTGCTTTTCGGGCACCGCTGTTCCTGCCGCCAGAGCCTCCAGCGTATCAATCAGCAGCTCCGCTCCCTTTTCTGCCAGAAGATCATGAAGCCGGCCAACGGTGGTGGTCTCATCAATAGGCACATGCACCTTTGAGAGCATATCGCCCGTATCCATACCGACATCCATTTTCATTATGGTAACGCCCGACTCGGCTTCGCCGTCAATAATGGCATGATGCACTGGCGCGGCGCCGCGATATTTAGGCAGCAGCGAACCGTGTATGTTCACAGAGCCCAGGGGCGGCATAAAAAGTATTTCCTCAGACAATATCTGTCCATAGGCGGCCACCACAAAGACATCCGCCTCCAATAGCCGCAGCGCTTCAACCGCTTCCGGGGTTTTAATCTTCTCTGGCTGAAGCACAGGAATTCCAAGCTCCAGCGCCCGCTGCTTGACTGGTAAAAACTTTATTTTTTTACCGCGCTGGTTTGGACGGTCGGGCTGAGCGACCACAGCCGCCACATCATGCCCGGCTTCCACCAGCTTATTGAGGGCAGGAACCGCAAAATCAGTGGTTCCCATCAATATGACACGTAGTTTTTTCATTTAACGACCCTGTCCAGAAACACAATGCCATTCAGGTGATCAACCTCATGGCACACTGCCCGGGCCATGAGCCCCTGGCATTCCATTTCGTAGCGGTCACCACTCAGATCCGTGTATTCAACCGTGACAAGCTCCGGGCGCTCTACCTTGCCGGAACGGTCTGGAAAGCTTAAGCAGGCTTCCTCCTCGATGACGGATCCCTCCTGCTTTGTAATTTCCGGATTAATCAAGGTCACCGGGCCTTCTCCAATATCAATTACGATGAGCTGTTTCAACACGCCAACCTGCGGCGCGGCCAAGCCGACGCCCTCCTCAGCATACATTGTATCCAGCATATCTTTTTGCAATTCAATGATCCGATCATTTATTTCAGTAATTTCACGGGTTTTTTTTCTCAGAATCGGATCGTCGTTTACCCGCATTTTTCTTATCGCCATATTTTCTCCTTTCTAAAGGGTCGCAGGAGGATCAATTTCGATTGACACCTTTGAGGCCAGCCGTTCGATTTCCCCTGCCGCCGTTATTTCTTCAATTATATGTTTAAAGACTTCCAAATCCTTTGTTTTTAATAAAATTTTCCAGCGAATCTGCCCGTTCCCACGGATCACGCCGGATAAAAAGGGCTCAAAAACTTCCACAGCGCCCTTATGTCCGCAGGCTTTTTTCAGCGAATGGTAAAAAACCCGGCTGTCCGCTGCCACCTGCGTCTCATCTGAATGAAAGAGGCTGAACAGCACAATGTGCTTTTCCGGCGGATAGCCCATGAGGCTCCGGTATTCAAACTCCTGCCTGTAAAAATCTTCTGGGTCCTCTGAGATCAACGCCTCATTGGTGATATTGTCCGGCTCATAGGTTTGAATCAGGCATGGGGTATCTTCAGCCATCCTGTTAAAAAAACGCTTGTAAAGCTGATAGGCGTTTTCCGATGAACTGTAATCTCCGTGGTTCAGATCGCTGTCGATGAGCAGCGCAGCGGCCAGGCCGATATTTTGAAAGTCAAAATTTCTCAGCAGCATACGCGTTCCCAAGATAATATCCCAGCTTTTTTCTGAGAGCTCACGGTTGATTCTTTTAAAATCATCATAGCAGGCAACGGTTTCGCCGTCAAGCTTTAAAATACGACAATCCGGATAACGGTTTTTAAGCAGCTCATAGACCTGGTCTATGCCTAGTCCCAGCGCCTTGATTTTTTTCTCGCCGCATTCAGGACAGACAGCGTTCCTTTTTTTAGTATACCCGCAGTAATGGCATTTTAAAACATCACCGCCTGCATAGTATTTCAGACTAACCCCACAGGTCGGGCACTTTTCCACATAGCCGCAGCTCCTGCAAAAGACATAGGACGCGTAGCCGCGCTTATTGATGAGCAGCGCCGCGGTTTTTTTCTCCGCCAAGGTCTTTTCAAGACAATCTCTGAGGCGGTGGCTCATAAAGTCAAAATTCCCCGACTTCATTTCGCTCTGCATATCAATAATCGCTGGCACAGGCTTTTTTCTTACAAAGCATGGGGCATTATGAATCCCTGTCCAGTGACCGGTTTCTGTCTTTTTCATCGCCATCACAGAAGGCAACTCGTCACTGATGACCAGCTCTGCGCCACAGAGCGCGGCGTATTCCTGAGCAAGGGTAATGGTGTTGTACCTGGGCATGGCCGCCGCATAATAGGACGGATCGCGCTCCTCATCCACAATGATGAGCCCCAGCCTTTTGAAGGGCATAAAAAGCGCTGCCCGTGAGCCAACCAGTACCTTTATCTCACCGCAGCTCACCCGTTTAAAAATCTGATAACGCTCCTTCTGGCTCATCTTTCCATGGCAGACGGCCACGGCGTTTCCAAAATAGCGGTAAAGCAGGGCCCTTGTCTCAAGGGAAAGTCCAATTTCAGGAAACAGCATCACGGCTGTTTTTTCCCGGCTCAGGCAATCCTCCACCAACTTGCAGTAAAACATGAGCTTGGTCATTGCGTCCTCTTCAAAAACAAAGCAGGGCCTTTCCTCCTCACGTTTTTCTAAAAACCGCTGATATAAAAAGGCGCTGCCCTCAGAAAGCTCAATCGCTTCAGTCACCGCTTTTCCGGATGGCGCCGCGCAGCTTGTATCCCGTTCATAGCCTGTCACCAGGCCTTTTTTCTCCAGGGCACACAGACTGCCGCCAACATCGCCCAAAAGGTCACAGAGCTCTCTTCTGGTAAAATCTCTTACCGCCAGCAGCTCAAGAATCTGTTTTTGCACCGGTCCGCGCACTGCTTCTCTTTTCTCAAGCCGGTAAACTCTTTCGGTGGACTCGTAGGAGGTAAAGACAATCCGGTTCTCATGTGGGTCTTCCTCCGAAACCGCTGAGCGTCTGACGATTTTTACAGGGCTTGTAAAATGATAAAGGCCCTCATAAAACAAAGAACAGTAGGCGCTTTTCATCCACAGGCATAAAGCGATTTGTTCCTTTGTTAAAATCGGGCTTTCATCAATAACGGCTTCGAGTTCTTTGATTTTTTCCGGATAAGCGGTTTCCTCTTTCACACGGACCACAAAGCCCTCAAGCTGACGGTTTCCATTCCCGAAGGTTACGCCAACGCGCACCCCGGGAACAACAACCGACTCAAACCTTTCCGGTATTTTATAGTCATAAGGATGATCAATTCGCTTATTCGTCTGATTTAAATAAATCTCAGCAAATTTCACGATCGTTCCTATAAATCTTCAGCCATATCAGCGGTTGTTTCCGCTTCACTAAAAAGATCATCTTCTGGGAAAACAGCGTCTTCAAAAACATCGTCAACTTCTGAAGTCTCCACAGGCTGTACCGGACGTACAAGATCCTGGGCAATCTCGGCTGTGGCGATGGAGACCGGATTATCAATGGTAATCTTGACCAGCGGCTCGTCGCCGTCGATGATTTCCCGGGCTCTTTTGGCCGCTGCCAGCACCAGCTCATATTTATTGCTCGCTTTGGAAATCAGATCGTTGATGGCCGGGTAGCGCATTCCCTTGCTCGCGTAATTCTCTGTAATATTTGGTTTCATTTCTACCTCCCTAAAATATCATTCACTTTATTTTTCAGACGTTCGGTTCTGCATTTTTCAGCAGTGATAATGGATTCGACCTGGCGGGCCGCCACATTTTTATCCTGATTAATGACAATATAGCTGTAATCATCCGCATTGGTCATCTCATCATAGGCGCAGCTCAGGCGCATTTCCATCTGCTCCGCACTCTCCGTCCCACGCATTTCAATTCTTCTGCGCAGCTCTTTCATGGACGGCGGCGCAATAAAGATGTAAATCCCTTCTTTGTAATTCTCCCGAACCTTGGCGGCGCCCTGAATATCAATCTCCAGTATAACATCATACCCTTCTTCGAGTAAATTTTCAACATAATCCTTCGGAGTTCCGTAATAATTATCATAAACCGTCGCGTATTCCAGGTATTTTCCCCGCTCAATACGCTGCTCAAACTCTTCTCTGGTAACAAAGAAGTAATCCTTACCCGGCACCTCATAATTTCTTGGTGAACGGGTGGTCTCAGAAATTGAAAGCCGTATCTCCGGACGGTTCTCACGCACAATTTTACAGACTGTCCCCTTGCCGGCGCAGGAAGGCCCTGAGATCACGATCAGAATTCCCTTTTCCCGTTCAAAAAACTTTTCTTCACTGCTCATCTTTGCTTAAACTCCTCCAATTGTTGACATTTTTATAAAATTATTCGATATTCTGGATCTGTTCGCGGATTTTTTCAATCTCACTTTTAACATCCACAACCAGGTTGGCAATGCCGATGTCACTGGCCTTTGAGCCAATGGTATTGATCTCGCGGTTGAGCTCCTGAACCAGAAAGTCAAGCTTACGCCCTACGGGTTCATCCTCTTCTCCGAGAATTTCTTTCAGACGGCCGGTATGGCTCTTAAGCCGTGTCAGCTCCTCGCTGATATCCAGCTTATCTGCCATAATGGCCACCTCTGTCAGAACACGCTTCTCGTCCACTTCCATGGAATCGGTGTAGGTCTCGATTTTTGCTCTCAGCTCTTCCTGATACTTATTCAGCATCTCCGGACTCTTGGCCTCAATGGCCGAGACGGCTTTTTCAATGGCGGCACAGCGGGCCGCAACGTCCTCTTTGAGCGCCCTTCCTTCACGGCTCCGGCTGGCATCCACCTGTTCCAGCGTTTCCTCGAGTACAGGGGCCATTTTAAGCCAGACGGCTTCATAGTCCACGCCCTCATCCTCAAGACTGACAACATCCGGAAATTTAGCGATCAGGCCAGGGCTCAGATCATCATCGATCATGGAATCCATTGTCTTAATCTCATTTAAAACATTGATATACGCCTTGGCAAGGTCACGGTTAAAAACAATCCGTTTATTCTGGGCGTTAATCTCATTGTATTTGATAAAAACCTCAATGCGGCCGCGTGCGATTTTTTCACTGATGGCCTTTCGGATATTTTCCTCAATGGGATTCAGGGACCGCGGCAGCTTCAGAAAAAAATCTCTGAAGCGGTGGTTAATGGTTTTTATCTCGATTGATATTTCCAGTGCTTCGTCTCTGTAATCCTTTCGGCCAAAACCTGTCATACTTTTCATTTTGTTGCCTCCGTTCTTTTCGGGCTTACAATTCTCTTAAGGCTGCAAACAACGCCTCTTCCGCATCGGGAACCTGCATTTCATAGACTCCCGTAAACACTACCTTTGCCGGTCCTGTCATAAAAACAGCGTTTCCGTCAAGTTCAATGACCAGATCCCCGCCGGACAAACAGGCCTGTACCTTATTGCCAACCAGCCCCATGCGGTTTAACACCGCAACGGTGGCACAGGTACCCGTACCACAGGCCAGCGTACGGCCAACGCCGCGCTCCCAGGTGTCCATGGCAATGCTGTCCGGGCCAAGCACCTCCGCGAAGCTGATATTGCATTTATTGGGGAACATGGGGTGCTTTTCAAAGTATGGGCCGACCTCCTCGATGGGAAAGCTGTCCACACTGTTCACCAGAACCGCCATGTGCGGGTTGCCCATGGACGCGCAGCCATAGGTCAGTTCTTGACCATTATAGGTGATTTTTTCTCCAATGAGCGCCGCCTTATCTGAAACCACAGGAATATCCCGGGGCTCAAAACTGACGTTACCCATGCTTACTTTGATGGTAGATACCCCTCGATAGGATTCTAAAACCTGGACGCCGATTTTCCCGGCCCGGGTTTCAACCTCAAAGGGTTTTGAAGCGTCCACAAGGCCAGCGTCAGCCGCGTACTTGGCAAGGCAGCGGACACCGTTGCCGCACATTTCAGCGACGGAGCCGTCCTGATTGTAATAATTCATGCGCACATCGCAGGACTTTGAGGGCTCGACCAGAATCAAACCATCTGCGCCGATTCCAAAATGCGGCCTGCACATCGCCTCTATTAACTGCGCCGGAAGCTCAATGGACATATCCATATTGTCAATGACGATAAAGTCATTCCCGGCACCCTGCATTTTTGTAAAATTCATTCTTAAGCCTATCTTTCCATTTTCAATTATTTATCTTCTATCATATCCAAAAAACTTCCAAAAAACAACAGGAAATGCTAGAATAATTTGAAAAGATTAAATAAAGAAATAAAATCTTTAAAATAGATGAAGGGAATTGAATCAATGGCATTTGACGGCATTACCACCAAACATTTAATAAACGAATTACAGGAGACCATCACCGGGGGCCGTATCCGTAAAATATACCAGCCGGAAAACGATGAAATCCGAATGACCATTAACAAGGGAAAAGAAAACCATAACCTTTTAATCTCGGCCAACGCCAACAACCCGAGAGTTTACCTGACCGAAAAGCTCAAGGAAAACCCGGGCACACCGCCCAGCTTCTGCATGGTGCTCAGAAAACACCTGCTGAACGGCATTATCGTGGACATCGTCCAGCACGAGACCGACCGGGTCATCGAGTTCAGCGTCTCTGGCAAAAACGAGTTCAACGATGTGGTGGTAAAAAAGCTGATCGTTGAAATCATGGGCCGCAACAGCAATGTTATTTTATTGAACGATAAAACCGACGCCTCCGGCGAAGCACAAGACGGCGAAGATATCATTCTGGACTCCATGAAAAAGGTTGGCTCCGGCTCTAACCGTTACCGCCAGATTCTGCCAGGAAAGGCTTATGTCTACCCGCCGGAAAGCGGCCGCCAGAATTTTCTGACGCTCACCGAAGCCCGCTACGATGAAATGGTGTCGCAAAACGCCGAAACCGTTACAGAGCGCTTTTGGGTACAGTGCTTTCTGGGGCTGAGCCCCATCATTGCCCGGGAGATCTGCTTCAGGGCCGGCCTTAACCCGGAGCTCAAACTGAAGGAATTCTCAAAAAAACAGCTCGGCTACCTGTACCAGTCCTTCGGCGAGATTATGAAAGAAATTGAAAAGGGTTCCGACTGCGGCATTTACTATTTCCGCCGTGAGATCGTGGATTTTTCTACGGTCAGCCTCCACCATATGACAGATAACGCCCGCACTGCCTATACAAGCGTCTCAAAAATGCTGGAGGCCTTTTACTATATCAAGGACAAAAAAATCCGTTTCAAGGCAAAGAGCGCCAATCTGCGCCATCAGCTGGACACCCTGCTGAAAAAAAATTATAAAAAGCTTCAGAACCTGCATCAGGATATGGACAATTCCAAAAAGAATGAAAAAAACAAGCTCTACGGCGATCTCATTACCGCCAATATCTACATGATTCAAAAGGGTATGGAAACCGTGGAGCTGGTGGACTACACCGACCCGGAAATGCGAACGGTCAAGGTTCACCTGAAAGTCAATGAAACGCCTTCCCAGAACGCCCAGCGCTTTTATAAAAAATACAACAAGGGAAAACGGGCGCAGATCCAGCTGGCCGAGCAGATTAAAACCACCGAGGAACAGGTCTACTACCTCGAGAGCCTCACAGGCGGCCTGGATCAATCCACAGAGCTCAATGAGCTGGATGAGATCCGCCACGAGTTCATGCATTCTGAATTTAATAAAAAGGGCCTGACACCCAAGGAGGCCAAGAAAAAGATCGCCGCCTCCAGGCCTCTGCATTTTTTGTCCTCTGAGGGCTTCGATATCTATGTTGGAAAAAACAATTACCAGAATGATTATATTTCCACGCGCCTGGGCGTAGACGAGGACTGCTGGCTTCATGTCAAGGATATTCCAGGCTCACACGTCCTGGTTGTCGCCAATGGACGCTTCATTACAGAAAATACGCTGCTGGAGGCGGGTATGCTGGCAGTATGGCACAGCAAAGCCAAAAACTCCGAAAATGTTCCGGTAGACTATGTCGAGTTCAAGTTTTTAAAAAAACCCAAGAAAGCCAAACCGGGCATGGTCATTTTCACCAATCAAAACACCATGTACGTGACCCCTACCAGGGATAAAATCGCCGCAATCCAGCAGATTTTTGATGAAGGTGAAACCACAACATCAAAATGATGCCGTGAAAGCATCTCAACCTTCAAAAACGTTCATACGACACATACGTCAAAGCGCAGCGACATATGACATAAAAATAAAAGGGGGCATATAAGCATTTTTCAAGATAGTTTATTTATTTTACTATCTTATTGTATAAAAATAAATAAAAAGCGGTCTGTTTAAAAACAAAACAGACCGCTTCCCCGTCCGCGCTTTGTCATATGTGTCACATGACAACACCCGGCTTTAATTCTTTGATTTTATATTTTATTAAAGCAAAAAACTTTACTCTATTTCCTTCAACCCGTCCAGAATCGCCTGAAACTCCTTTGGTAATGGCGCAGAAAATTCCATGTATTCGCCTGTACGCGGGTGTTTAAAGCCTAACAGCTCGGCGTGAAGGCACTGCCCCTGGGTTTTGAAGGGATTTTTTTTATCGCCCTTGTATAAAGGATCTCCCGCAATGGGGTAACCGATGGCCTGCATATGCACCCGGATCTGATGGGTTCTGCCAGTTTCCAGCCGGAACTGCATAAGTGTATAGCCCTCGACGTAGCGTTTAAGCGTCTCAAAGTGCGTAACCGCTTCTTTTGCATTTTCCTTTACGACCGCCATACGGATACGGTCTTTGGGATGCCTGCCGATGGGCATATCAATGGTACCGCGGTTGTTTTCCATAATCCCTTTCACCAGCGCCTTATACTGGCGCGTAATGGTATGCGCCTTCAGCTGCCCGGTCAGATTCTGATGGGCCGCATTATTTTTGGCCACCATCAGGAGCCCCGAGGTATCCTTATCAATCCGGTGGAGGATCCCTGGCCGGTAAACGCCGTTAATACTTGACAGCTCGCCGGTATGGTACATCAGCGCATTGACCAGCGTGCCGGAAGGGCTTCCCGGAGCCGGGTGCACCACCATCCCCTTGGGTTTATTGACCACAATCACATCTTCATCCTCATAGATAATCTCTAGGGGGATGTTCTCTGGCTCAATGGCGCTTTCCACGGGATCGGGTACGGCGATGGCGATGACCTCACCGCCCTTCAGCTTATAGCTGGCCTTTTTCTGGCTGCCATCCACCTTCACAGCACCTTCCGTCAGTAAATTCTTGATATAGCCTCTGGAAAAATCCGGCTCCTGCTCGGCGCAATAAGCGTCCAGACGCACCCCCGCGCTTTCTTCCGGGACATGGTATTCTTTTATTTCCATTTAATCATTCCTCAATTTCTTCTAAATATATTTGTCGACCACCAGGCGCAGGTTTCCTTTTTTAGTGACACCGCCGAGCTCTGTGACCACTGCTTTGCCCTTGCCTCTGAGCGAAATAATATCGCCAGCCTTGATCCGGTAATCATTTTTCGTTATTTCCTCGTAATTGACACGGACCCGGCGCTGCTTGATATAGGTAATGCTGTCCTGACGCGAAAAACCCCATATTTTATTGATCACACCGTCCAGACGGTCCGAGGCGGCTACCAGCTCCAGACGCTTAAACCGCAGCTCAAAGGCTTTGATCTGATCCGCCTTTAGTATTTCAGGCTTAATGGTCCGGCCCTTTATCTTTGTGAAGTTCAGGGCAATGAAATCCCTCAGGCGGTCTGCAAAGATCACCTGTACCATTTCATCTCCCACATGAATGTCGCCCACACATTCACGCGTGATGCCGAGGTGCATCAGTTCGCCCAGCACATTGCGGTGATCCATTGGAAATTCCTTTGGGAAAAGGACCGCCAGCATTGGCCATTCAAGATCACTGGCATCTACATAGTCCGGATAAACACACAGCATTCTCCGGCCGGCGTTTTCCATTCCTCCCCAGAAAAGATAGGGCTCACCTGAACGCTTCAAGATTTTTTCCATTTTCAGCTGCATGGCTTCATCCTGGAAATCAAAAAACAGGGGGGCATAATTATTCTGACAGGCTTCCTCTACTCTGGCCAGCAGAAATTCATCTTTTTTATCCATTTTCACTCCTTATACTACCGGGGTTTTCCAGCGCCCCAACTTTAAATAAACGATCTCTGCCACCACCGAGACCAACGTGGCCGCCGGTGCCGCCAGACCGATGGCCATCAGGCTGCCGGACAGCGCCACACTCAAAACCCATGCCAGCGGCAGGCGGACAAGCAGAGACGCCGCCACACCGTTGACCATTGAAAAGGTCGTCCGTCCACAGCCGTTAAAAAAGCCGAGAAAGCAGAAGCCAAAGGCCACAAGCATAAAATCAATGCTGAACGTCCTCAGATAGGCGGTCCCCGCCGCTACAACCGCGGGCTCCGCCCTGAAGATCTGTAAAATGGACGCTGGAAACGCCTGCGCCCAGATAAAAAAGGGAACGGAACAGACCAACGACATCACAATACTGGCAAAGAGGGACTTTTTTGCCCGCTCAGGCTGGCCCGCGCCGATATTTTGAGCGGCGATGGCGGCGATGGCGCCGGAAAAAGCGCCGGCAGGAAGCATGGCAAAAGCGTCAAACTTACCCGCAATGCCTACCGCTGCGGCCGCAACCACCCCCATGGTGTTGATGATGGCTGTAATAAACAGAAAAGAAATCTGCAGCAGGGTCTCCTGAAGGGAGACTGGAATCCCAACCTTTAAGAGCCTGATTACCTTGTCTTTGTAAATCCTGAAACTGTCCTTTTTAAATTTAAAAATAAAATCCTTCCGGTTCAGATAGACGACTGCAAGAATCATGCTGACCCCCTGAGAGCCCGCAGTAGCCAGAGCCGCGCCCGCCGCGCCCATTTTCAGGACACCGACCAGCAGTAAGTCAAAAACGATGTTAAACACACAGGCTACCGCAATAAAATACAGCGGGCTTTTTGAATCCCCCAGGCCTCTGAGCATGGCGGCCAGAGCGTTATAGCCAAAGATAAAAAAGATTCCGCAGGCACAGATCCGAACATAATCCATGGCCGAAGCAAAGGACGCCTGAGGCGTTTTCAAAAGATTTAAAAAAGGGCCGGCCAGGCAAAATAACAGGATTGTCATCAAAAACGCGGCGATGGCAAAAAGAGTCAGCATGGTACTGATGGTCTCAAGGGTATCCTTTTCCCTGCCGCCGCCATAATATTGGGCGATGATGATGGTACCGCCCATGGTCAGACCCGCTACAAAGCTTATGACAATCTGCATCATCTGCGTTCCGATGGAGACTGCCGCGACGACAGCGGCATCGTTAAACCAGCCGACCACCATCATATCCACCGCGCCGTAAAGCGCCTGGATAAAATTAGCCAGCAGATAGGGCAGCGCAAAAACTGCCAGCGTTTTATAAATATTGCCCTTTGTCAGGTTTTGTATTCTCTGTTCCAAACGCTATCCCCCCAAACAATTCATAAACAATCTTTTTAATTATAGCTAAAAACGCAGCGATTCACAAGCAAAACCCACGACAAAAAAACCGGTGTTCTGCCACCGGTTTCAGTCTGTCAAAAAGCAACGAGACGAAGCCTTTTACCTAAGGAGGAAAAAACGGCCTGCGGGCACTACCCATGCAGTTTCAGCTTCTTTACTAAGGCTCATCCCTTATCTCCCCAGTGTCCGGCTGCTCCTCTAATACGGCATGATTTCCGGCCGTTATCCACAGCGCCTGGACCTTTTTTCTTATCTGGATAAAAGGCGCAGTCTCAGACTACGCCACTTTTTAACAGCCTTTAGCCGGTATTTTATTACCGGTTTTTCACACAAAACCTTCTTCCTTTAGCTCACTCCATAGATTCGAGGATCTCATAGGGTTCTGATTTTGACAATTCAAGAACGAATTCTCCCCTTCCGTTCTCTGTCATTCCCAGACGAATCCCAATGCGTTGATCACCTGTTGCAACAAGAAGCCTTTTCTCGTCTTCCTCCAGCAGCGTGAGATTTTCATTGCGGTAAACGACCATTGTCTTAATCTGCATTATTTTTTCCAGATCTTCATAGCGGACCATCTTGGTAAAATCACCATAACTGCTTTGTCTGAAACCCGGCGGCGCCTGATTACCGTCCACAATTAATTTAAAGGTATCTGGCATAATTTCCTGGCATTTAAAGGTTTCTCCATGATACAAAGCATATTGCCCTGAGCGCATATTTTGTTCACCTCCTTTCATGTATAATAGAAAACTTTTATGTATTCGTTTTCTAAGAGACTTTAAATGAAACCGTCTGTCCATGGCGGCAGACGGTTATAAGCTAAAAAATCGCGCTGATCAGCATTTTATACAGTGGAAAAATGATAAACTGAAGCAAAACCACTGCCGCAATCCCAGAAAAATCAATGGGACCAATGATGGCGAAACGGCGCAGAGGTGATAAAATCGGCTCAGTCAGGCCATAAATCACTTTGACGATCGGATTATCCGGGCTTGGGTTAAACCAGCTCATCAGAATATTCGCTACAATCAGGAGCGTGATTAATTCAACAAGGTATTGACCGGCAACCAGTAAAATGTTTTCGATCATTCCTATTTATCATCATCCCAGTTTAAAATAGGGGTAATTGTTTCACTTTCGTCCTTTTCCATGCTGGTAGAAACAGAAACCTGTTTTGGCGCAAGGATAAAAACATTATCGGCGATACGGTTAATGGAGCCCTCCAGCGCAAAAACAGCTCCGTTAAGAAAATCAAAAATTTTCTGGCCGTCTTCGTACTCTGTGTTTTTAAGGTTAACGACAACCGTTTTATCCGCTTTGATTTTATTGACAATCCCGGGTGCGTCCTCGAAACGTTCAGGGTCTAAAACCAAAACCTCCGGACCGTCGCCAATGCCTACAAGACCAGTACGTTTCGGGGCAGGCGTTGTTTTCTTGGGCTGGGGTGCATAGGTGTTTCTCGGTTCTTCGACGGCTTCCTCTACTTCATCATCATAATACTCATCATCGTAGTATTGATCGTCGTCATCCATTTCCATACCGAAAACCTTTATGATTTTATCTTTGAATTTTTCGTTTGCCATGCTGTTTCTCCTAACGATTAAATATTTTTCTTCCGATCCTTACAATCGTAGCCCCTTCTTCTATGGCGATGGGGTAATCATCCGTCATTCCCATGGATAAATATTGCATATTTATATTTTCTCCATGGTATTCTGTGTCTATTGTATCATATAATTCTTTTAATTGCTTAAAAACTTTATGAATTTCATCAGAATTTTTTGTCATGGGGCCAATACACATCAGACCCTGAATCTCAAGGTGCGGACAATTTCCCGCTTCCTCCATGACCTGCTTGTATTCTTCTGCCATGAAACCGGACTTACTGTCCTCCTCGGCGAGATTAAACTGAATCAGAACATGCGTCCGCACACCGTGCTTGGCGCTTTCCTTTTCAATGGTTTTCAGGAGCTCGATGGAGTGCACCGAATGGATCAGGTCAACCCTGCCCATCAGGTACTTGACCTTATTGCGCTGCAAATGCCCAATAAAATGCCAGCGTACCGGTCCTTTGATCTCATCGACCTTTGCCAGAAATTCCTGTACCTTATTTTCTCCAAGATCATGGACGCCGGCGTCAACAACTGCCTGTGTCTCCTCAACACTGCGGTGTTTGGTCACCCCCACCAGTGTTACATTTTCCGGAATGTCTTTTTTTATTGCCGCGATATTTTCCGCAATGACATGATCTGCCATCTTCATTTCACTTCTTTCTCTGAAAATTTATGGATAAACCTTAATGGTCGTACCAGAGGACAGGGCTTTGTTATTTTCGTCATCCAGTTTTAAAACAGCCATCCCCTTATCGTACTTGTACACCGTTACGGGTGTCAATTCCTCGAAATAGCCCTTTTCAAGCGTTTTTACATAGGTCGCGCCTTCTTTTTTAATGATCGCGCTCTGCGGAACCTGAAAACAGCTGAACCGCTCGATATTAACATCGGTATTTATCATGATCTCGTTGGCAAAGACATTGACATAATCCTTGACCAGCATGACGATGATTTTGTTATCGCCATCCTCAATAACATCAACCAGATAGCCTTTATAGGTATTCTGGCCATTTTCAAAAGAAAGGGTAGGATAATAGCGGAGCTGATCCACCCGTTTGACCAGGAATTTATAATATTCCGCGTTCTTTTCTGAACCGCGGGTTCCCATATATTCTTCCTTGTTCGCCAGTGCTTCCTCTTCACCCTCCACCGCTTCGCTGTTGGGGATTGAAAAAGCCGTGAAGATATGGTCGTTATTAATAATTTTAAGGGCCGTCTGATCCTCTTTGTCAATTTTGCTGGCCGTCTTCAGAAAATTCGTGTTAATATAAGGCAGAGCACTTTCGCTGACGACTTTTTCCATGGCATTAAGGGTAGTATAAACATACCCTGAGCCCATCATCTGTAAACCACTTAATGTCATGTCTCTTGCCTGGCCGTCGTTTAAGCTCTCGTATACGGCCTTCTGCTGATTAAGCTCATCTTGGTTTTCGCCCATAAACTGAACGGAGTCAACCAGAAATTCCTTTCTCTGCCGGTCAGCCTGGCCAAACTGTGTGGTGATCTTGGCCATACCCACGTAATTTGCCGTAATTTCATTAATGACTGAAGGCCAGTCATTATAATACTTATCCGCCATAATCTGATCAATGGTTTCGATCTGGTATTTCAGAAAATTCTGATTTATCGCCTTCGGCGACTGGGTCAGCGTTTTGTAGCCGTTGGTCTTTTCCCCTTCCGGCAGGGTTAAATCTGCCGCAGAGAAATCATCCAGCTCGATATAATCAATGTCTTTAAAAAAGAAAAAATTGGTTTTATAAGCATTGGTATATTCAGAGGTCTCCAGCAGCATCCGCTGATTGTTCCGGTAAATACCCGCAACGATTATGACGGCAACTAAAAAAAAACGACGCCAATAATCAATTTTCTCCGTTTATTGACCCGTCTCTTCGATTCTCGTGTAGCTTGACTCATCTTATTCACCTGTTAGTTTACTGATTTTGTTATAATTACTGATTTTGAATAAAAAAAATGGTCTGAGTGAGAGGATTCGAACCTCCGGCCTCGTGAACCCCATTCACGCGCGCTACCAAACTGTGCTACACCCAGACATCGAAGATTATTATAGCGGTTTTTATGAAAAATTTCAAGTGGAAATCTCAATATTTAATGAAAAAATAAGAAAAATATTGAGAAGGGTCGAAAATTTATTACCTCAAACGGTTTCTGTGCCTTTATTTCACGTTAAGACCCCGGTCATCTGGGTATTTATCTATTAGCACTCCAAAGATAAGGAATGGTACCCGTATAAAATGAAAAACCAATTACTCAACGATACAACAAAAACGTCAAAGCTGACACTTTTCAGCTTTTTCGCTATGACAGCCTCAATGGTTATGACCGCGGATAAATACGCGACCTTTGCCTCCTCAGGCTTCTCACTGGCCTTTTTCCTGGTTGCAGGCGGCTTCCTGTGGTTTATCCCCGTCTCGCTCTGCGCCGCAGAAATGGCCACCGTTGAAGGCTGGGAGGAAGGCGGCGTGTTTACCTGGGTCGGTAAGACCATTGGTGAACGCTTTGGCTTTGCAGCCATATTTTTTCAGTGGTTCCAGATTACCATCGGTTTTATATCAATGATTTACTTTATCCTTGGCTCCTTCTCCTATGTCTTTAACATACCTGCTTTGGAACAAAATCCTTTCATTAAATTCATTGGTGTTCTGGTGGTTTTCTGGGCCCTGAGCCTGTCACAGCTTGGCGGCACAAAATACACCGCCATGATTTCAAAGATCGGCTTTATCGCCGGCATTCTGTTCCCGGTACTGCTGCTTTTTGGGCTGACCGGCGCCTATGTTTCCTCCGGCGGACCGATTCATCTGGAAATGAACCTGCATACCCTGATCCCTGATTTTAAGGATGTGGACGACCTGGTAATCTTTGCCTCCTTTATCCTGTCCTTTATGGGAATTGAGGTTTCTGCCACTCACGTCAATCAGCTGAAAAACCCCAGCCGAAACTACCCCCTGACCATGATCATCTTAGTCGTGCTGGCAATTATTTTAAATACCGTGGGCGGTATTTCTGTCGCGATGGTCGTTCCCGCCCAGGATCTGAGCTACAGCTCCGGAGTGGTACAGACCTTTGAAAATCTGTTCCGCTATTTTAATCCAAACCTGCTCTGGATGGTACGTATACTCGGGGCCATGATTGCCGTCGGCGTTATGGCAGAGGTCAGCTCATGGGTTGTCGGCCCGTCACGGGGACTTTACGTGGCGGCTAAGGATAACCTGCTGCCAAAAGTTTTTAAAAAGACCAACAGGCGCGGCATTCCCACAAATCTGATATTGGGCCAAGGCGTCATTGTCACCATCTGGGCGGCAGTCCTGACCTTTGGCGGCGGCGGAAACAACCTTTCGTTTTTAACCGCCATATCTCTGTCCGTTGTGATTTATCTGATCACTTACTTTTTATTCTTCGGCGCTTACTTTATTCTGCTGTATAAGCATCCCGAGTATAAAAGAGCTTACCAGATCCCTGGCGGACGGCTCGTTAAAACCATTGTTGCTGGCATCGGGCTTCTGATGTCGATCTTCACCTTTGTGGTGACCTTTTTCCCGCCCGATCAGCTGGCCCCTGGCAATGATATGCGCTACGATATGATCCTGGTGATCAGCTTCTTAATCGTACTGACACTCCCCTTCCTGCTCTATCATATTGAGCGGAAAAAACATAAAAACTAAAGAAAGAAGGCACTTAAATGAAAATTGCTTTTTACGATACAAGACCCTACGATAAACTCTGGTTCGATCCCCTTTTGAGAGAGGCGGGCCACGAACCCCGTTATATTGAAAACCGCCTGGATATCCATACACTGGAATATGCCCAGGGGGCTGACGCGATCTGTGTCTTTGTCAATGACAAGGTCACAAAGGAAATCATAGACCGGCTGTCGGAGATGAAAACACACCTTATTCTTCTGCGCAGCGCAGGCTACAACAATGTCGATATGAAAGAAGCCTATGAAAAACACATCCGCATTCTGAGGGTTCCGGCCTACTCCCCGGCTGCCGTGGCAGAGTACGCCGCCTCACTGCTTTTAGCCGTCAACCGCAAAACACACAAAGCCTATGCCCGGACACGCGACTTTAATTTTAATATTGACGGCCTGACCGGCATGGACCTTTATGGGAAAACCGCCGGCGTTATCGGAACCGGCCGCATTGGGCAGATGATGATCGACATTCTGAAGGGCTTTCATATGAACGTGATCGCCTATGATGTTTTTCCAAACGCCAAGCTGGATATCCAGTATGTGCCGCTCGAAGAGCTGATGGAAAAATCCGATATCATCTCGCTTCACTGTCCTCTAACCGAAGAAACCCGTCATATCATCAATGATCAGACCATTGGCATGATGAAGGAAGGCGTTATTTTAATCAATACCTCCCGCGGAGCACTGATCGACACCCAGGCTCTGATTAACGGTATCAACGCCCATAAAATCGGCGGCGTTGGCCTGGATGTCTACGAAGAAGAGGACAGCTACTTTTTTGAAGACTGGTCCAATAAAATCATGGATGACCGTGACCTTGCAAGGATCATTACCTTCCCCAACGTTTTGCTGACCAGCCATCAGGCTTTTTTAACCACAGAGGCGCTGCACCAGATTGCCGCAACGACCCTCGAAAACATAAAAGCCTATGAAGCACACGAATTTACCCCCAATGAAATCTGTTACCAGTGCGAGGAAAAAGGGGACTGCCGCCGCCGGGAAAACCATCAGACCTGTTTCTGAGCCGACAGATGACACAAACTCCGGAGGACAGCTGATATGATTGTCCTTCGGCTTATTGTGTTTTAAATAATCTGTGTTATAATGGGTGGAACTTTCACCAAGGAGATTATCTATGGACAACACAAGCCGGGAGCTATCCATCCCTTTCAAATTAATGATTGCCCTGATCATGGCCTTTGTTTACGCGGCCCTGAATATTCTTCTGGCTGACTTCAGTCTGGTCGAGGTGCCTTATGTGTCCATCCGGCCCCAGCTTATCCTTCCCCTGCTTTCAGGATATCTACTGGGGCCTTTTTATGGTTTTACCGTCGGCTTTCTCGGCAACGCCATGAGCGACATCGTAACCGGCTACGGTATTGAATTTTTGCTGAACTGGAGCATCGCCAATGGACTCTACGGTCTGATCATGGGGTTTTTCCCTAAAACGGAAGATAAAATCCGTACGAACCGGTCCTTTACGATCTTTTTTTTATATATCCTGTTGGTTAATATCGTCCCCGCCGCCTATGCACTGCTAACGCGGGTGGTGGAGCCAGGGGTTGACGCTCTGCAAAAATTTGTCGGTCTGGGACTGCCCATTGTTGTCTCAAACACCCTTGTCTGTACCCTGCTTTTTCCAATCGTTCTGATGTTTCTGAAAAAAATTGAACTGAATTTTGAAATTAAAATCACACTGCTGGTCTATTATTTCTCTCTGATTTCTGTGATGGCGGTTTTTGTGGCGACCATTGCGATCCTGTACAGCATGAATCTGCTCAATACCGACAGCCACACCTTTGCCCTGATTATTTATGATCTGTCCATCATTCCCCTGGTGGCCATTAACCTGATTGGCTTTGGCATCTCCAACGCCATCAGCCAGAAGCTCTTAAACCCGCTGCTTTTAATGACAGAGGACATAAAGCAGATGGATGGGGAAAACTGGAACAAAAAGCTGGATGTCCACACCGGAGACGAACTGGAGGTTCTTGCCACGGCCTTTAATGAGATGATCGACAAAATCAACGATACCATGCGCAAGCTCTGGGCCAACGTTGCAGAAAAAGAACGTCTGGCTGCTGAAAAGGAAAGAAGCTCCACCGAGCTGAGCATTGCCCAGCAGATTCAGACAGCGATGTTACCCGACCCCTTTCCAACCTTTCCTGACCGGTCTGAGTTCAGCATCAGCGGCCGCATGACTCCGGCCAAGGAGATCGGCGGGGATTTCTACGATTTCTTTTTAATGGATGATGACAAGCTTGTTTTTATCATCGCGGATGTATCCGGCAAGGGTGTTCCAGCCGCTCTTTTTATGATGAGCTCTAAGGAACACATCATTGACCAGGTGCTGACAGGTCTGGATGTTGACGAAATCTTTACGCGTGCCAATCACCATTTATACAAAAACACAGCCGAAGGTGTTTTTCTTACCACCTTCCTCGGGATCTTAAACCTGAAAACCGGGATTCTGTCCTTTGTCAACGCCGGGCACAACCCACCGCTTTTAAGACGCCGGAACGAAAGGTTCGAGCCTCTTGACATGAAGCCAGGCTTTGTCATGGCGATTCTGCCCGATGTGCGTTACAAACGCCAGACCCTTAAGCTTAATCCGGGGGACGCGCTCTTTTTATATACCGACGGCGTCACCGAAGCGGTCGATAAAAACGGCGCCTTTTTCCAGGAATACCGCCTGAAAAAAGCACTGAACGACCTGCCTCACTACGATGATCACTCTTCTGAATATATTCTTCACCAGATCCGCGGCTGCCTGTCCGAGTTTACACAGGACGCCGAGCAGCATGATGATATCACCATGCTCTGCCTTAAATTCCGCCGTCCCATGGTCTCTTAAACCAAAACAGACAGGACATTTCTGCCATGTCCTGTCTCAACTTAAAAATCTTGAATATTTTTTTCAATAAAATTAAAAAGCGCCTGGGCCTGTGCTCTTCCGCTGTTTAACAAACGGAGGATATAGCTCCCGTCATCGGTTTGCTTTACATTTTCCGGAACCGGATTTTTTCTTTTCTCTTTTTTAAGACACAGCTGTATTTCCTCAAACCAGATTCCCAGCTGCTGCACTGCTTCTTCTGTCTCACCTTTTTTCTCCGGCTCAATTCCCTGCAGACCGATCAGGTAATACACATCCGCCAGGGCCGTCATCAGCTGACGGTTTTCCGGCAGGAAGCCCTCTACCAGCTGATTGCACGAACCCGAAACCGACGCCTGGTAATCGGCCTCTATCTGGTCGCTGACCAGATAGGATTTCAGGATAATCTCACGAACAACATCCCGGTGCTGTTCTCCCTTCAGCAGTTGTTTTATACGCATAACCATTGCCCGGTCCAATACCACCAAACGGTCCATCTCGATTTTAAACTGATCATAATACCGCATAGGCAGTATGAATTTACTGGCCAGTACAGACACCAGCACCGCCCCCAGTGTAAAGAGCAGCCGCAGCGCCAGAGCGTCGTTAGAGGGCATTGTCAGTGTTGTCTGCGAAAGGGCAAAGCAGGTGGCAAAAACCACAAGGGTAGCGTAATCATCAGCCGCATAAATACAGAAGGCAGCCATGACGGTCAAGACCATATGCTCCGGGTAAGTCGTGAAAACTGAAAAAAGAAAAAAGGCCGCAGCCAGCCCAATGACCGTTCCCTTTATACGGTCAAGGCTTTTACTCACACTCTCGTCATAAAAAGGACGTGTGAGTATATAGGCCGCCAGCGGCAGCCAATAGCCATGTGTCACTGGCAGCAGACCGGATACCAAAAATGTAAAAGTCAAAACCAGTGACAGCCTGACACCGAATCGAAATTTAAAGGACTCAATCGAAAGATGCGCGTAAATACGCCCCAGCATCCTTGATTTCCGCGGGATAACCCACTCCCTGTAAACACCGCTTCCAGCCGCTTCAGAAATCCCCTCCAACGCATTGATCAAAAGGTTTATATCGAGCAGCATGCTGTCATTGATATCTGTTTTATCCATACGACAGTTGTCCGAAAAGGCGATCAGTTCTCCGACAACCTCACGATACTCACGACTGTCAAAGTCTCTGATCAGGTGCTCCAGAACCCTGATCAGCCCTTTAAGATAAGCCCTGTTGGCATCGGTCAGAAGCTCCGGCTTCCTGAAAAAGGTCAGAATCAGGTTTTCCATACGCTGAAAAATCATGACCAGCCTAAAATAGCAGGCCCCTTCGATGGTGGTAAAATAACGAAAGCGTCTTGTTTTATAAATCCGGCCGCATAAATTTTGATTGATTTTTAAAAGCTCCCGCTGCGCTTCCTGCGCCGCTTCACGGTTGTCCAGAACCAAAGCCGAAAAGGACTCTGTAATTTTAATAAAAGCACTTTTTGAAATATCGTGAATCGCTGGTACCGGTTTAAAATGCTTCCAGATCCTTAAGCCGATATAAACCAGAAGAAAAGAATAGACCAGCGCCAGAAGGCGCATGGGAATGTCTGTGAGCTGAATGGGGATAAGCTGCATGAAAACAAAGCTCATACCAAATGGAAAATAACTGCCCGGCGTATACTCGTCAGTCATGAAATAGACAAGCAAAAAAGGAACGGTTAAATTGATCAGGACGGTCATCGCGAGACCCAGGCCCGCGGCAAAGGCACAGAAAGCCAGAAACATGTTAATGCCCAAAGCTTTGAGTATAAGCCACTCCACCCCATCCTCATTTCGTGTTCTGAGAAAAAGAACGGTGACCGGTGACGCAAGCATCGCGTTGGCCGCGCCAAAAAGCAGCTGATTCGAAAAGAAAATGGCTAAAAGAATCAATGCCGGCGGAAACGCTTTGATAAAGTGCTCTTTGATTTTCAGGGCTTTTATGGATTCCCGCATACTGCCTGCCCCCTCTTTGTCCCTGTTTTTAAAATTTCTGCATGAAAAATGAAGACCCGCTTCCCGGCAAAACGCCTATGTCCGTAAACCAAAAGAACATATCCGAAGGTCTTCATTTTTCAGAATAACACAAAATCCTTTAAATATTATTATTTTATGAATTTGTCGATGGCGTCGTTCAATTCCGCCAGAACCTCCAAATCATTTTCCTCCACCGCATCGACCACACAGTGGCTGATATGATCTTTTAAAATCAGCTTTCCGATATTATTGACAGCGGATTTAACGGCGGATATCTGGATCAGAATTTCGCTGCAATCCCTGCCTTCCTCTACCATTCTCTTTACCGATTCCATGTGGCCGATGGCCCTGGACATCCGGTTGAGCACAGCCTTCCGGTTTTCATGCTCATGCTCGTGTTCATGCTTGGCTGCCATTTTATTTCTCCTGTTCACCTTGTTCTTTTACTTGTATTATATAGCAACCATCTGCCATTTACCACCATTAAAACGCCGCAGCAGTAAAAAACCTCGCACTGTAATATCGAGAATATAGGCGGTCCACACCCCCACCAGTCCAAAGCCGCACACAACACCAAGAAAATAACCGACACAGACCCGAATGCCCCAGATCCCAAACAGTGTCAGAAGCATGGGATAGCGCGTGTCGCCAGCCCCCTGTAAAGCGCTTTCAATCACCTGGGTTAAGGCGCTGCAGGGCTGAAAAAGCGCAATCATCCGCAAAACCGTTACCGCAAGCGTCTGCACCTCCGGCGTTTGTGTGAAGGCCGCCGCAAAAAACGGCGCAAAGATGAAGATCACCACGCCCATCAGCACCATGAAAATGGTGGAAAGCGTGTTTGAGGCCAGCGCCATACGGCGGGCCTTCTCCGGGTTGTTTTCTCCAAGTCCAATGCCGACCAGCGTTGCCGCCGCCACCCCAAATCCCATGGAAGGAATATAGGTGTAGTTTTCAATGGTGCCTGCGATATTATGCGCCACATAGGCGTCTGCGCCGATGGACAGGATCATGGCGCCGTATACCAGCTGACCGGCGCGCATGATCAGCTTTTCACCGCCGGCTGGGATACCAATGCGTAAAATTGACCGGAGCATTTCTGCGTCAAGAACCCAGCCCTTAAGCGGCAGCCTTAAAAAACCATTCCCCTTTACCAGGCGCGCTGCCAGCAAAGCCACGCCAAAGACCCGTGACAGCGTAGTCGCCAGCGCCAGCCCCGCAATGCCGAAACCAAGCCTGATGAAAAAAACATTCAAAAAAATATTCAGGACATTGGCGATTCCTGTTGCCACCATAGGGGTAACATTATCCTTTGTGGCCCTCAGGCAGCTGGATAAAACCAGTGACAGGCATAAAAACACAATGGGCACCACCACCACCATATAATATGGTACCGCATAATCCAAAATGCCCTCGCCGGCGCCCGAAACTTTGAGAATAGGCCTGTAAAAGACCAGGTTCATCAAACCGACACTGACGCCAATAAACAGGCTGAGCAAAACCGACTGCTGAAGCGCCCGGTTGCCGCTTTCCATATCGCCGCGCCCCACATATCTGCCGATAACCGCCAGCGTGCCCACACTGACCGCTGTAAAAAGCGCAATAAAGATATTAACAATCAGGTTGGTTACACCGACTGCCGCGATGGCATCGTCTGAAATTTGTCCTGCAAAAAAGGTGTCGACCGTTCCCAGCAGTGTTTGCAGAATGGTCTCCACCACCACGGGCAGCGCCAATACACCAATGACCTTCAGGTCGTTTTTGTTCATTTTCAAATGAAACATGCTGCACCTCCATAACCCCCTATGGGGGTTATTTTCAGTATAGCACCCTTCCACCGATTTTACAAGCAAATTAAGAAAACCCCCTAAGGGGGTTAAATGAAATTAATTTTTCTGCTGATACAAATGGTTCAGTGGTCCGTTTCCTTTTCCAAGGTCAAGGCCATCCAGGATTGCGCCATGCACATAAGCCTTTGCGTTTTTAACCGCGTCCATCATGGTATCGCCCTTTGCCAGATTCGCGGCGATGGCAGAGGACAGCGTGCAGCCTGTACCGTGGGTATTGGGGTTATCCACCTTTTCTTCGGGCAGCCAATAGCCAAAGCCTTCATAATAAAACAAATCATCCGCACGGTCTTCCAAATGCCCGCCCTTTACCAATATTGCGCCTTTATAGTAGCCGGCGATATCGCGGGCGGCACGGATCATGTCATTTTTAGATTTAATGGGAATACCCGATAAAATCTCGGCTTCTGAAATATTCGGGGTGATCAGATCTGCCAGCGGCATCAGGTCGTTAATCAAAACCGACTGGGCTTCTCTGTCAAAAAGGACGTCACCGCTGGTGGCGACCATCACCGGGTCCAGCACAATATTTTCAGGGGTATATTCTCTCAGCTTTTTAGAAATGGCATGAATAATGGCTTCTGAAGAAACCATACCGATCTTTACCGCATCCGGCACAATGTCTGTAAAGACTGCATCCATCTGAGCTTCCACCATTTTTTCAGAAATATCCTCTACTCTGAATACTCCAGTGGTATTCTGCGCCGTTATGGCAGTGATCACACTCATGCCGTAAACACCATAAGCCGCAAAGGTTTTGAGATCTGCCTGTATCCCCGCGCCTCCGCTGCAATCGGAGCCTGCAATTGTCAATGCCTTAATCATTTGATTTCACCATCTTTTCAGATAATTTTCGAATTCTTTGTGCCGCAGCCCGCGTATCCGGCTGGGCAAACACAGCCGAAATCACCGCGACGCCGTCGACATTTGAGCCGGAAAGCGCCAACAGGTTTTCCTCGCTGATACCACCGATGGCCACCACTGGAATTTCCACACGGTCACAAATGCTTTTGAGCGTCTCAAAAGAAACCGCCTTCGCGTCAGTCTTTGTAGACGTTGAAAAAACCGCACCCACACCAAGGTAATCCGCGCCGTCTTTTTCTGCCGCCAAAGCCTGCTCCAGCGTCTGGGCGGACACGCCTAAAATCTTATCTGGGCCGATTTTCTTCCGGGTCTCGGCCACAGCACCATCGCTCTGACCAATGTGGACGCCATCTGCGTCCACCTCCAAAGCGATCTCCACATCATCATTGATCACATAGGGAATGCCCGCTGCCTCTGCCAACGCCTTCAGGCTCCGGGCTTCACTGACAAAATCCTGGCGCGCCATATCCTTTTCCCTGATCTGAAGAAAGGTCGCGCCGCCCTCTATCGCGGCCTGAACCTCTTCCTTAAGGGTACTTTCACCAAGCCACGAACGGTCCGTGACGATATAGAGCAGCATATCTTCTTTTTTTACATTGTTTTTCATAATTCTCCTAATTTGACAATCAAATCTTAGCTTTCACTTTTCCTGTTTGTTTTATACCCGATTGAGATATTTTATAACATTATTTTAGCTTTTTCACCTTACGGAATCAAGGTAATTTTTGCATAGGTTTCGATGGTATTGCCTGTCATGGTGCTCACATTATCCATGATAAAAGTTCTCAGGCTTCCTGTCCCCAGCTGATTATTCGTAACCTGACGTGAAGCCAGCTCGCCCGCAATCCCCATACTGGCCACAGCGCATACCACCGCTTCCAAAACACTGTCTGGGTTGGCTGCCGCATAGGCTGCGGTCATGGCGCTGAGCATACAGCCCGTACCGGTGATCCTGGACATATCCCGGTGTCCGTTTTTTACCACATAAGCTTTTTCCGAATCCGTGATAAGATCCATAGCGCCGGTAATGGCAATGACCGCGCCGGTTCTTTCCGACAGCTCTTTGGCCAGAGCAACGGTCGCGTCCAGGGTTTCATCGGTCACTGTGTCTTTCACATCCGCATCCACGCCCCTTGTTGTGCCGGCTCCGGCATAGACCGTTTTAATTTCCGAGATATTGCCACGGATAACGGAAAAATTCACTTCCTTGAGTAGGCGGTGTGTGGTTTCAGTTCTCAGCTTGGACGCGCCGGCCCCCACGGGGTCCAGTACCACAGGATGTCCCAGCGCATTGGCCTTTTTCCCCGCCGCAATCATGGATTCAACTGTCCGGCTGTTCAGCGTGCCAATATTGATCACTAAAGCGCTGCAAATTGTGGTGATTTCCTCCACCTCTTCTATGTCATCTGCCATGATCGGGGACGAACCCATGGCCAAAAGAATATTCGCACAGTCGTTGACCGTGACATAATTGGTAATATTGTGGACCAGCTGAGGGTTTTTTCGGGTGTTTTCAAAAATATCAACAAAATTTTCGTTTAATCGGATCATCTTTTCTCCTTTAAAATTAAAACGCAGATGCCGGCTGGCCTTTCAAGCCGCGCCAGTCACCTGCGTACGCTGTTTATTTACCGGAAGGGCACTCCTGCGCATCTTCCATAATATCCACATGCTCACCGTTTAAGACCTTGTTCATATTTCTCACTGAGCACATTTTGCCGCACATGGTACAGGTATCCTGATTTTCGGGTGTCGACTCTGCGCGGTAACGCCTTGCCTTTTCGGGGTCAATGGCCAAGTCAAACATCTTATCCCAGTTAAGCTCACGTCTGGCAACTCCCATCTGGTAATCCCAATCCGCGGCTCCCGGCAGTCCTTTGGCGATATCGGCCGCATGGGCCGCAATTTTTGAAGCGATGATGCCTTCCTTAACGTCATCGACATCCGGCAGTCTTAAATGCTCGGCAGGCGTAACATAGCACAGGAAAGAAGCTCCATAGGTTGCTGCAATGGCCCCGCCAATGGCTGAGGTAATGTGGTCGTAACCCGGCGCGATGTCTGTCACCAGAGGTCCCAGCACATAGAAGGGCGCGCCCTTGCAGATGGTCTGCTGGATTTCCATATTGGCCTGAATCTGGTTGAGGGGCATATGGCCTGGTCCCTCAACAATGATCTGGACATTTTTATCCCAGGCGCGCTGTGTCAGTTCTCCAAGGGTTACCAGCTCCGAAATCTGTGAAATATCTCCGGCGTCCGCAATACAGCCCGGACGGCAGGCATCGCCAAGACTGATGGTGACATCGTGTTCCTGGCAGATTTCCAGGATTTCATCATAAAACTCAAAGAATGGGTTTTCATTGCCGGTCATTTCCATCCAGGCAAAAATTAACGATCCCCCGCGGGATACAATGTTCATCAGACGGCCGTTGTTCTTAAAGCGGTCGGCTGTCGAACGGTTGATTCCACAATGCAGCGTCAGAAAATCAACGCCATCCTCTGCGTGCATGCGCACAATGTCAATCCATTCCTGGGACGTAATTTCCTGAAGTGGCTTATTGTAATAAACCACGGCGTCGTAGATCGGCACGGTACCAAGCATGGCCGGACAGCTTTCGGTCAGCCTGCGTCTGAACTTACGCGTATCGCCGAAGGAGCTCAGGTCCATGATGGCCTCTGCGCCCATGTCAACCGCGCTTTTTACCTTTTCCATTTCCACATCCAGATTCAGGCAGTCTCTGGAGGTTCCAAGATTGACATTGATCTTTGTTTTCAACGCGCTGCCGACCCCATAGGGGGTTAAGCAGCGGTGATTTTTATTGGCAGGTATGGCGACCTGTCCCTTTGCCACCAGGCCCATTAAAGTATCTAAGGGCATGTTTTCATATTCCGCGACACGCTTCATCGCTTCGGTTTCAATGCCTCGGCGCGCGGCATCCATTTGAGTTGTGTACAGCTCCATATTTTCTCCTTAACTTTTTCAGTTTTTCAACAAAAAAAGCGCACCCACGGGTACGCTGCTTAGCTCAACTTGTCCTCCCTACGGCGGCGTTACACCGCATCAGGTAAAACGGGTTTAGGATTTAATCCAATCTCAGCAAAAGCTCCCCGGGCATCAACTCATTTGTCTTTCTTATTCTATCCTATGTGCTGAGAAATAACAAGGGGTTTCTTCATATTTACCAAAACATTTCAACGAGGCCTAAGACCACCAGCAAAACACCGGAAACAACGGGCGCGTAATCCCCCAAAAGCGGTCCTACCACACGCCCTCCAAGGCGGGCGCCCGACCATAAGGCGGCAAGACTGATCACAAAGGTACACACTGCCGTTAAGCGGATGCTGACACCGGTAATGCTGGCCGCTATTCCTGTGCCCAGATTGTTAAAAGTCAGCCCAAGTGCAACCACTACAATTTCGCGGTACTGGATATGGGCTTTATCGTGAACCGACGCATCCATTTTTTCTGCCATCTCATTGGTGCTTTTCATGGCATAGGTGCCTGATTTTTTCTCTTTTAAGAGCTTGACACACCCCTGTATGACAAAATAAAAGCCCAGCAGCATAATAATCCCGGCGCCCAGATAATTGCCCATCCGTTCTGGGATATAGCCCGACAGCCACCGGCCAAACAGCATGGCGATGACAGTCCCTGTCGTGGTGATCACCGCCACGATCAGGTTGGAGAGGGCGTCGAGATGAATTTTTTTTATGCCAAAAGCCAGGCCCACAACAATATTGTCAAGGTTGGAGGAAAGGCTGAATAATAAAGCGGATACCATTAAAACAAGCATTTTATCATGCTCCCTGTTTAGTTTTATACGTTCTTTTTATATTATACCTTTTCAGCCCTGTGAATTATCGTTGTCCTCTGGTAAATTTTATCAAAAAACAAAGATACCTGGTACCCCCTTGTACCAGGTATCTAACTCCCCTTCATTTTCCCCATTAAGAAAACGTTCATTCAGATATCATTTCCGAAGATGGTATCCCCCTTGATCCCACCTTATATCCTGCGTTTCAAAAACGTTTTCATTAACTGTCAATAATGATAACATTTCCCTCCATAATTGTCAAGTTATTTTATTAACAAGTTGGCTGTAAAAGCCCCAGAGTCCCACAGAATACAAAAGGAGACGCCGCTTTTCACGACGTCTCTTCTGCTTACTCCTTGGGGCCAGACCCCGAAATATTCAAACTTTCGGAATCCTCCGCTTCCATATTCTCTCTCGACTGTTTCTTCTTGAGCTTTGGCATAAAGCGTTTGACAAAGGTCCCTTTTCCACGGCCTTTGATATAAAACAGGCCAAAAATTGAAAAGACCACCGCGCCGATAAAATTAACAAACAGGTCGGACATGGTATCGATGAGCCCAATGTCAATATAGCCGCCGTAATTCCAGGTCTGTCCGTTAACAACGATGCTCTCAATGGGAATGGTGACCGCGACATTTTTCCCCTCTGGATTAAAGATCACCGAGCTGATGCTCTGGATAATGGTGTCCTTCTGCATATCCGTTTGGAAAAACCAATCGGCGGCAAACTCAAAAAATTCCCAGAGCACGCCGATCGTCATTGAAAAACAAAACGCAAAGACCGCCACAAAAACCGGTGACAGGCTCATACTGAAATTTTCATTTTGATTTAAAATATCAATCAGCGAAAACCCAATCGCTGCCATTAGAAAACCGTTTATGGTGTGCAGCATGGCGTCCCAATGGTCAAAAATCAAATAATATTCCTGAATCTCACCTAAAATTTCTGCTGAAAAGATAAATAATATGATGATAATTTCAAGGGTTGTCGGCATTTCGATGTGGAGCTGCTTGTCCACAAAGCTGGGAATCATAAACAAAATCAATGTCAGAACACACAGAAAAACATTGTTCCAGTTTTGATTCCAGATCTGGGCAATCATCACCGCAACGACTAAAACACGCAGCAATATGTATAAAAAAACCTTACCGCGGCTCTTCTTTGCCGGTTCGCCTTTATTTTTTTTCTTCTTTTCCTTTTTCAAAAACTGGCTCCTTTCTAAAAATTTTCATCGCTTTTCTGAACCATTATAACACAGACACGGGAAAATCGTTTTTTATTTAAGAAATTTGGGTAACTGTAATAATAGCTTATGTAAAATTAAGGAGTCGCTACAATGAAAAATAACTTTTTTAAAACAAATCTCACTCTGATTCTCTCCCTCCTGCTGTTGTCTGGTTTCAGCCCAATTCTGGCCGAAACGCCAGCCGGCGATCCCGCGCTCAATGAAGGGGCTGTGGGCAGTCCCCTGACCCTGACCTCCAGCGTCCCGCAGGACGGCGCCACCGATGTACAGCCCTTTACAGAAATTTCTGTATCCTTTAACCAGAATGTGGTCAACACTGCGGTAAAAGCCGCCAATGAAAAGGCCGTGACCCTCTGGAGTGAGGGCAGGCAGATTGACGCGGACATTGTTCTGTCCGATGATCTCATCGACCCTGAGGACTGGGGAACAATCCGTATTAACCCGAAGGATACCCTGAAGAGCAATCAGGAATACATTATAAAGGTGGATACCCATTTAACCTCCACCACCGGACAGCACCTCCAGGATCCTGTCGAGGTCCATTTTACCACCGTAAAATCAGCGGCCTCCATCACCGGAACTTCCATTGCTGCCGTTGCCGCGATTGTCATTATCGCCGCGGTTATTATCGGCATTCTTTACAAAAGACATAACCGCTAATTCAAAAGGACGCACCCATTGCCGGATGCGTCCTTTTCTTTATGCCTGCTTTTTTGCCGCCTCCACAAAGGCTTTAAACAAATCCCGTTCATAGGCGCGCTTTGGCCACAGAAACTCAGGATGCCACTGAATTGCCAGACCATAGGTCATGTCTGGTATCTCGACAGCCTCTACCAGGCCGTCCTTGGCGCGCGCGGTTGCCTCCAGCTGTGGGGAAAGCTCCGCAATCCCCTGATGATGCATGCTGTTGACACGAATTGTCCGCTCTCCGATAATTTCAAACAGCTTGCTGCCTTCCTGAATTTCGATATCGTGTACCGGGAAGATAAACTCTGTTTTCTGAGAATGCTGTACAGGGCTGGTTTCTTTTCTCTGCGCGATCAGATCCTGATAAAGGGTGCCGCCCAAAGCCACATTAAAAAACTGAAGCCCTCTGCAAACACCGAAAAGGGCTTTGTCCTGTTTCCGGACTTCATCTAGCAGGATCGCTTCCATATAGTCCCGTTCCGGTGAAACCTCATTGCAGTACTCTGTCATTTCCTGGTTGTAAAGAGCCGGATCCACATCCTGACCGCCGGTAAATAAAAATCCGTCAAACCCATCCACAAGCGCGCGGATGTCCGCTTCGTCCTTTAAAAGCGGCAGGACAAAGGGCATGCCTCCCACCTCCAGAATACCGTCCAAGTATCCCGGAAAAATCCAGATGCTGTTCCATTTGCTTGCCTGTTTTGTATCATAAAGGGGCAATACCCCTATTTTAGGTTTTTTTTCCATTCTGTTTTCCTCCAACAAAATATAAAAAAAGTATTTCCTCAAGCTTTCGCCATTGAAATACTTTAAAATAATATTACCCCAAAATCTTTAAAATAACAAGCACTTTCTTTACTGGAGCTGCTCTTGTCAGTCAATTCCAAATGCGGCCATGCGCTTGTCCAGCTCAGCAAGGGCGTCTTCATCCAAATCGTAACGGTCTAACAGATTCAAGAGGTCTTCGCATTTTTCACGGATGGCATCTGCGGTGGCTTCATCGCCTTCCTCCTTAAAAACCTCACCGTCCTCTTTTAAAAGATCGACAAGCGTCAATACCTTTTTAGGCTCGATCTCTCCAAAATTTCCCAACAGATCAAAGACGGTTTCCGACGGCAGGCTGAGAATCATATCAAGCGACATGCCCAGAAGGCTTTGATACTGGTCATTGGCCAGGGTATGACATTCCGCATATTCTTTTTTTGACCGTTTAAAAATTATCTCACTGACCGCCCGGCACATCGCCCCGATCATCTCCATTAAATAGTCATTTTTCAGCATCGCTTTCTCCTGTCTGTTCTCACCTAAAAAAAGCCCGGCGAACCGGGGCTTTCTTTATTCGGCTGTTGTATCCTCTACTACCTGAACTTCACCGCTTTCCATGTCCACGGTTATACTGACAAACTGCGTTTCATTCTTTTCGTCACCCGCTGTCAGAATCTCATCGGCATTCACATCGTCCATTGTCCAGGTAATTTTAAAAGTATTTCCTATCGTCTCAGAACTGGAGGTCATATTCTTCGTGTTCTGACGAAGGAAGTCCTGACCTATATGCTCTATAAACTTTCTTGTCGCAATTTTCTCTGCTGCGTAAACATCCATCCTTTATCCACCTCATTCTATATCATTCTATACATTTATAGATTTATTTTACCACTTTAGTCACTCTTTATCAATAAAAAGACCGGAATCTCTCTGAAAATATTTATCCAAAACCACCCCGGATAAAACATCAGGAAATAAAATCATTGACTCCAAACCTTTTATGCCTTTTCAGATTTTATATGAAAAATTTTTTGGAACAATCCCTTGACTTGCCCCACTCATTTCGCTATACTATGTTTCGATTCTAGTTCAATGGAACGCTCTGTTCAAAGCCGGAGCCTTCTGACCGACCTTCACTTGATCTAGCTTTTGTTCAAGGCATAAAACTACATTCAAGTGAAGCGCCGTTTTCTTTCAGCCATTTTCTGGATTTTTCTCTCTGTTCCATGCTGGCATCCCTTACCTGCAAAATCGCCTTATGGACATTTTCTAAAAAAACACGGTCGTTTTCCGGAATTAAAAGACCAAATTTTATACAATAAACCTTAATACGGTTCAAATCCAAGGACAGCAGTGCCTCGTTTCTTTCCTTTTCTGAACGTTCAAGTAACTGTAAGTAATTCATTTTTTAAACTCCTTTTCCATTTTTTCACTTTATATCATAAGCATATACCCAAGCGCTGCCAGCGGATTCACATTTTTTAAAAAAGGCAGTGCAAAGATTGAAAATAAAGGATTGCCAAAACAGCGCTGTTGTGTTATTATATGAGAGCTGAAATCTTAAGCTGAAGTGGCACAGATGGTAGCGCAATTGATTCGTAATCAATAGGTCAGGGGTTCGATTCCCCTCTTCAGCTCCACAAAAAAACAGAGCGGATTTACCAGATTGGTAAATCCGTTTTTTATTTAATTATTTCTGCTGCCAGTTTTCCGGCGTCCAAACCATATTTTCTCTATCTGCTCAAAACCGCCTGAATGCCTGTTTTCTGCCTGTCGTAAATGTTTAAATAATACCCTTAAAAAGCATTGCAGAATATATAAACCTATGCTATGATGAGGCTAACCAATACAAAGAGTAGACAAGGTGCGTAAAGTGTTAAAGGATGGGAAGTTGCCTTTAAACGAAAATAGGTCATTGCGGTACCTTGTCGCTTCCGCTTGTACAAATCAACAACCCTGTCCGCAGGGAGCCTGGCTGTCCAACAGATGCAGGCAAGTCTTATCCTTCGGGATACAATAGTTGTAGGCGTGCGGAAGCATTACTTTCTGAAATTGAAGGAGGTTCTCATGAAAAGTAATGCTTTATCCCGTAGCACCACCCGTACGAAACTGGTCGTCAACTGTGGTTTGCTCATTGCCATCAGCATTGTGCTGAAAATTTTATTCGAGATGTATATTCCTCTGGGCGGTTTTCCGTCTCTCAGAATCAATCTGACATCTCTCCCGATTATGCTTTCCGGCATCTTATTGGGACCACTCGCCGGTTTTATCGTCGGCTTTATTTCCGATCTGCTGTGCTTCTTCATTAAGCCCGGCGGTCCATTCTTTCTTGGTTTCACGGTTGCCAGCGGCCTCACAGGCCTGATTCCCGGCTTGCTGTGGATGCTGCTGAGAAAAAAGGAAATCAAGCATCTGGAATGGTTTAACCTTGGTTTTATCGTGTTGTCTGTTGGTGTTTTAGTATTAACCGGATTGTTCAGCTTTGAAAATGGCACAATCTACTATGCCGGTGAACCGCTGAATCCATTTGTTTTAGTGTTATTTATTGCCCTGATGGTCGGCTTTGTGATCTTCCCTATCATTACGGTCAGGCGTTCCGAGGTGTTAGGCGAATACCGAAGCGACTATATTCTGTTCATCGTCAGTGTGACCCAACTGATAACTTCCATTATTTTAAACACCTGGTTCTTAACCATTTTGTACGGCCAGGCCGTGACCGTGCTTTTACCCGCGCGGGTCATCACCAATATCTTCCTAATACCACTTTACACAATCGCCCTGGTGGGTTTACTGAAGGTATTGCCAAAATTTGTAAAAAAATAGGTTTCAGGAGCTGTGTAAAAACAGCTCTTTTTGTATTTCCAAATCTTATCATTGAAAACTCCGTACAATAGTGATAAGATAGACACAATTAATGATAAACAGAGTAGATAAGACGCGTGAAGTGTTAAAGGATGGGAAGTTGCCTTTAAACGAAAATAGGTCATTGCGGTGTCTTATCGCTTCCACTGTGCCCTACGATGGGGATTGTAGGTTGCGGAAGCACTGCTCTTTTTACCGGGCAGTGCTTTTTGTGTTTATTTTTAATAATCTTACAAGCGTTCAATATTGGAGGAACACAAATGAACAAAGAAAAAATTATGGAAGCTGTTACCATGCTGATCGAAGCTATCGGCGAAGATCCCCAGCGTGAGGGCCTTGCGGAAACACCGGACCGCATTGCAAGAATGTATGAAGAAATCTTTGCGGGTATTGGACAAACCGCCGAAGAACACCTGTCAAAATCTTTTACCATCGAGTCCAATGATCTTGTCATTGAACGGGACATCCCTTTTTATTCCATGTGCGAACATCATTTCCTGCCTTTTTATGGCAAGGCCCACATCGCTTACGTGCCAAACGGTAAGGTTGCCGGTCTCTCAAAGCTGGTACGGACTGTAGATGTTTACGCTAAAAAGCCCCAGCTCCAGGAAAAACTGACCTCGGAAATCGGCAATGCCATCATGGAATACCTGGATGCCCAGGGCGTAATGGTCATCATCGAGGCTGAGCACCTGTGCATGAACATGCGCGGGGTTAAGCGCCCCGGCACTAAAACCGTAACCGCCATGAGTGACGGTATCTTAAAAACAGACGCCAGCCTGAAAAATGATGTCTATAATCTTTTGGGCATACGGGCATGAGCTCTGAACTTACCCAGACCAACCGTCTGCTGAATCTTCCGCAATACCAGGATTATCTGCGCCGTATTGAAGCCCATGAAAAGAACCGCCGGCTCTGCCGCCACAACCTGGCCCATTTTCTGGACGTTGCCAGAATTGCCGCCATCATTGCCCATGATGAGGGGCTTAAGCTGGACCGGGATCTTATTTACACCACCGCCCTGCTGCACGACATTGGACGTTTTGTCCAGTACGAGGACGGAACGCCCCATGAGAGGGCTTCCCACGATCTGGCCGCCGGTTTTCTCAGGCAGCTGGATTTTTCACCGGAAGATCAGTCGGTTATCCTGGACGCGATCCTGTCTCACCGCACTTCTGGCACCCAGGGCTTTAACGCTGTTTTTTACCGTGCCGATAAAAAATCCCGGGCCTGCTACGGCTGCGGCGCCCGGGATGAATGCAACTGGAGCGATGAAAAGAAAAATTTAGAAATCACCTATTAACCCCAAGGAGACAAAATGAAAATTGGCAATAAAGATTTTGATTTAAAAAACCAGGTCTATATGATGGGGATTTTGAATGTCACGCCGGATTCTTTTTCGGACGGCGGACGTTTTGATTCCCGGGACCAGGCCCTGCGCCACACCGAGGAAATGCTGAAAGCCGGCGCTGACATCATCGACATCGGCGGAGAGTCCACAAGACCATCCCACACACCTCTCGGCGAAGAAGATGAGCTGAAACGCGTTATTCCCATGATCGAAGCCATCCGAAAACGCTTTGACGTCCCCATTTCCATCGACACCTACAAGGCAAACGTTGGTGAAGCCGCCATCGAAGCCGGGGCCAGCCTCATCAATGATGTGTGGGGCTTTAAACGGGAGCCGCGCCTGGCCGAGGTTACGGCAAAACACCAGGTTCCCTGCTGTCTTATGCACAACCGCACCAATATGGACTATACTGATCTGATGGCCGATATGCTCACCGATCTTCAGGCGTCCATCGACATCGCTCTGGCGGCTGGCGTTTCAAAGGATGCCATTATCCTGGACCCTGGTATTGGCTTTGCCAAAACAGGGGCGAACAACCTGACCGTCATGCACCATCTGGAGGAACTTCAAAAACTCGGCTGCCCGGTACTGCTTGGCACCTCCCGGAAAAGCTTTATCGGCAATACACTGGACCTGCCGGTAGATGAACGCCTGGAGGGAACCATGGCCACCACTGTCGTCGGGGTGATGAAGGGCTGTTCCATCATCCGGGTGCACGATGTCCTCGAAAACAAACGCGCCGCGCTGATGACCGCCGCCATCATGAGAGGCTGACCATGGATAAACTTTACATTAAAGACCTCGAGGTCTTTGCCAACCACGGCGTATTTGAAGAAGAAAAAAGGCTGGGACAGAAGTTTGTCATCTCTGCAACCCTTGAGCTGGATATGCACGCCGCCGCAGTTACCGGCGATCTGACCAAATCTGTGAATTATGGTGAGCTCTGTGCTGAAATCGAAGCAGAGTTTCAACGGGAAAACCATGACCTGATCGAAACCGCCGGAGAAAAGCTGGCGGACTATATTTTGAGCCATTATGACCAGGTAAAGGGCGTGACCGTTTTAGTAAAAAAACCCTGGGCGCCGATCCACAAATCCCTCGATTATGCCGCCATCGAAATCAACCGAAGCTGGCACCGCGCTTTCGTGGCCTTTGGGTCAAATCTCGGTGACCGTGAAAAAAACATCCAAACCGCCATCAACCTGTTAACAGACCGGAAGGATATCCGCCTCATTCAGAAATCCAGCATTATCGAAACCGAGCCCTGGGGTTATGCCGATCAGGACGCCTTTTTAAACGGCGCGATGGAGATAGAAACCACACTGTCCCCCGCGGATCTGATGACCCTGCTGCTGGAAACCGAAAAGCAGCTGAAGCGTGAACGCATCATTCACTGGGGGCCGCGTACCCTTGATCTGGATCTTCTGTTTTATGACAGGCTGGTATACGACCACCCGCACGTCACACTTCCCCATCCCAGAATACAGGACCGGCTTTTTGTACTGGAGCCCATGGCGGAAATCGCCCCCTGGTACATCCACCCTGTGCTGGGCAAAAGCATGACCGAGCTTATGGAGCAATTAAAAAAGACTGAGTCATAAGAATCTTATGCGCTTTTTCAATCCCACCACGGACAAAAACGTTCCCGGTAAAATCAGGTCTTTTTCCCTGATTTTACCGGGATTTTTATTAAAATTTCATTAATTTAAAAGTTTGGTATTGTTAAAATGACCCAATAAGAGTATACTAGTAAGTGAAATAAATCAAACAAATTTAAACGAGCTACGACTCAGGAGGTTTGAAATGGGATTAGTAACATCTACTGAAATGTTTAAGAAAGCATATGAAGGCAGGTACGCTGTCGGCGCTTTTAATGTAAACGATATGGAGATTATCCAGGGCATCGTTGAAGCCGCACAGGAAGAACAGGCGCCCCTGATTTTACAGGTGTCCGCCGGCGCCAGAAAATATGCCAATCCGGTTTATCTTAAAAAGCTGGTTGAAGCAGCGGTTGAGACCACGGACCTTGATATCTGTCTGCATCTGGACCATGGCGCGGATTTTGAAATCTGTAAATCCTGCGTTGACGGCGGCTTTACCTCGGTTATGATTGACGGCTCAAAATACCCCTTTGAAGAAAATATCGCGCTGACAAAAAAGGTTGCCGATTACGCCCACGACCACGGTGTCGTGGTGGAAGCCGAACTCGGAAAGCTGGCGGGGATTGAAGACGCTGTGAACGTAGGTGACCATGAAGCCTCCTTCACCGATCCGGACGAAGCCGTCGAGTTTGTCGAAAGAACCGGCTGCGACTCTTTAGCCATCACCATTGGTACCAGCCACGGCGCTTTTAAATTTAAAGGCACTCCGAAACTGGATTTCCCAAGACTGGAAAAAATATCCGGACTTCTGCCCGGCTACCCGCTGGTGCTCCATGGCTCTTCCAGTGTTCCCAAAGAATTTGTCGACCTGTGCAACCAGTATGGCGGCGCCATTCCCGGCGCACAGGGCGTGCCGGAGGATATGCTGCGTGAAGCCGCCAAATGGGGCGTGTGCAAGATCAATATTGACACCGATTTAAGACTGGCCATGACCGCCTCTATCCGTAAGGTTTTTGTGGAACAGCCGCAGGTCTTTGACCCGAGAGAGTACCTTGGACCAGGCCGTACCGCCATTAAAGCCATGGTTGCCCACAAGCTCAAGGACGTTTTGGGCTGCGCAGGCAAGCTTTAAACAAAAATAAATATCCAATCCGGAATGCCCGGCATTCCGGATTTTTTTATGGTATAATCATTCTACAATCCATAAAAAGCAAGGAAGTTTTATGAAACAATATACCATTGATGAAAACTCAGGAAACCAGCGTCTTGACCGGTACCTGTCCAAGCTGATGCCCCAGGCGGACAGAAACTTTCTGCAAAAGATGCTGCGCAAAAAAAGAATCAAGCTCAACGGCGGCCGAGCCGAGCCTAAGGATACAGTCCACAGCGGCGATACGGTTCAGGTTTATTTTTCCGACGAAACCATTGAAGGCTTTCAGGAAAAAAAATCCCAGCGTCATTTTGATCTGACACCGGAAATCAAAAAAATATTTGAGCCGCCAGTCTATGAAGACGACCATCTGTTAGTCATCAACAAGCCCGCGGGCCTTTTAAGCCAGGCCGATGCCTCCGGCGATATTTCACTGATCGACGCGGCCCGGACCTACCAGAAAAAAAACGCAGCTGACAACACAGAAGCTTTTGAAGTCGTCATTTCCAACCGGCTTGACCGCAATACCAGCGGCATTATCCTTATGCCAAAGGATTACCCGACCCTGCAGGCTGTTAACGCCGCCATCCGGGAGCGCCAGGCCTTAAAGGAATACCATACCATTGTATCCGGCGTGCTGGACACTCCCGGCACCCTTACCGGCTTTTTGGCAAAGGATACCGGTGAAAACAAATCCACCATTGTCAACCAGGCGGAAAAGGGCGCCAAAGAGGTCCGGATGGACTACCGTCCCCTCGCGGACAACGGTAAATTCACGCTTCTGGAGGTCACCCTGCACACCGGCCGCTCTCATCAGATCCGTTCTCAGCTCGCCAACTTCGGCTTTCCAGTCATTGGCGACCACAAGTATGGCGACGCCGCTGTGAACCGTCAGTTCATTCAAAAATACAAGCTGAAACACCATCTGCTCCACAGCCGCCACTATGCCATAAAAACCCTTGATTATGACTTCACAGCACCTTATCCGGCGTTGTTTAAGCAGCTTTTAAGGGATCTCAAACTGGACAGGGAGGCACTGTAGCATGGGGTACTGGCACAGCCGCGGCCTGCGCGGCAGTTATCTTGAAGAATGTATTAACCAGACCAACAAAATCTACCTTGAGCAGGGGCTGGCCGTTGTCCAGAAGCTTCCAACCGCCATCAAGCCCATCGAGCTGGACCCGGGCAAGGGCACCATCAAGCTGGCTTATTTTGAGGAAAAAAGCACGGTCGACTACATGGGCAATGTCCAGGGTATTCCCATCTGCTTTGACGCCAAGGAAACCAACCAGAAGCGGCTGCCCATCGCCAATATTCACGAGCACCAGATCGAGTTCATGGACGCTTTTAACCGGCAGGAGGGCTTGTCTTTTCTCATCGTTTGGTTTAAACTATTTGATGAACACTACTTATTGCCCTACGAGACCCTAAAGGCCTACTGGGACGCGGCCAAAAAAGACGGGCGCAAGTCCATTCCCTACGCCGCCTTTGATAAAAAATATCAGATTCATCCCTGCGGCAATATTTTGGTACACTACCTTGAGACGCTTAACGTCTACTTAAATAATAAAGGAGAAACATTATGAAAAAAATCGCAAGCTTTACCGTTAACCATATTGATTTATTGCGCGGGATTTACGTTTCCCGAAAAGACTACTGCGGCGACGACTGTATCACCACCTTTGATATCCGCATGAAGGAGCCCAACCGCGAACCGGTCATCAATACCGCTGAGCTTCACACCATTGAACACCTTGGCGCCACCTATCTGCGCAATGACCCTGAGCTCAGCGAAAAGATTGTCTATTTTGGACCCATGGGCTGCCGCACCGGCTATTACCTGCTGATGAAGGGCGATCTTAGCTCAAAGGACGTCGCACCGCTGGTAACAGACCTGTTTAAGTTTATGGCTGATTTTGAGGGCGATGTGCCCGGCGCTGCACCGAGAGACTGCGGCAATTACCTGGACATGAACCTGGGAATGGCAAAATACGAGTCCAGAAAGTTTCTGGATGAGGTCTTAATGAACCTGACCGACGCCAATCTTATTTACCCCGAATAAACTTTACAAGATGCTTTCTGCGGGCCGCTGATGTAAACCAGCCGCCCGTTTTTTAATGAACGCCTGGTAAAAGAACCCTGAAACGCTTTGACAACAGTAAAATTTTGCGCTTAAATTAAAAAATATTGCAACCGGTTAAAAACTGTGCTATAGTAAATTCATACCAGCGGTCAGGCTGTCCGAGAGGCTTCGCGCCAATCCTAAGCAATGCCGCCGGTTTTACAAAAGTATCGTGCTGAAGGTAAGGGATTTCCCAAACCGCGAAGGCGGGCAGATAACCACGGGTTGCCAATGTGATCATTTTTATTGAAACCAGGCAGGCCTTATTTTGTTATGGTCGCTCCCTGAGCCTTTTTTCGGCACAGGGAGCTTTTTGCATTTTGATACTTTTACATCACCAGGAAAGGAAGATGCTATGGAAACACGAATCGCATTAATCGGAATCATTGTTGAAAACCCCGAATCGGTAGAAAGCCTTAACGCCATTTTACATGATTACTCGGAGTTCATTATCGGCAGAATGGGCATTCCCTATAAGCAGCGCGGCGTATCCGTTATCAGCGTGATTGTCGACGCGCCCACGGATGTAATCAGTGCATTATCCGGCAAGCTGGGCATGCTGCCCAATGTCAACGCCAAGACGGTTTATTCTAAATTGCCATCGCAGTAAATCGTAAAGGATGAAAAATTTAATCTGCAAGCTGGAAAAAAACGCGTCGCTTGAAAAAACAGAATGGATTGATCTGATTGCCGGACAGACGCCGGAGCTTTCCGCCTTTCTCTTTGAGAAAGCCCGCCGCCAGGCCCAAAAGTATTACGGCAACCGGATTTATACCCGCGGGCTCATTGAATTCACAAATTACTGTAAAAACGATTGCTATTACTGCGGGATCCGCAGAAGCAACGCCTGTGCGAAACGCTACCGGCTTTCCGGAGCCGACATCATGGACTGCTGTGCCGCAGGCTACAAGCTGGGCTTCAGGACCTTTGTCCTCCAGGGCGGCGAGGACCCCTGGTTTAACGATGACCGGATGACCCGCATTGTCGCGCGTATCCGCCAGGCTTATCCCGACTGCGCCATTACCCTGTCCTTGGGCGAACGCAGCCCGGAATCCTATCGCCAGCTCTACGACGCCGGCGCGAACCGTTACCTCTTACGACATGAAACCGCCGACTTTTCCCATTACCGCACGCTGCACCCAGAGGCACTTTCTCCCGAAACGCGCCAGAGCTGCCTGCGCAGCCTTAAGGCGATCGGGTATCAGGTCGGCACGGGCATGATGGTCGGCTCACCCGGACAGACCGCCGGACATCTGGCCGAGGATCTTTTATTCATAAAGTCACTGGAGCCGGCCATGGTGGGGATCGGGCCCTTTATTCCCCAAAAGGATACCCCTTTTGGTACAGAAAAGCCGGGCACGCTTGAGCAGACCCTGTTTTTAATCGGGCTGATCCGGCTCATGCTGCCCAATGCCCTGATACCGGCGACCACAGCCCTTGGCACCATTGATCCAAACGGCCGTGAAAAGGGTGTGCTGGCAGGCGCCAACGTGGTAATGCCCAACCTTTCACCCCTTTCGGTAAGAAAAAAATATGCCCTGTATGACCATAAAATCTGTACCGGAGACGAGGCCGCCGAGTGCCGCTCCTGTCTTGAGCGGCGTATGCGGCGGATCGGCTTTGAGTTAGCCACAGACCGCGGCGACGCGGTAAAAAAATAACTTTAGTTAAGGAAGTATCAAAATGTATAATAAGGAATCATTAACCGCAACCGAATTCATTAACCATGAAGAAATTTTAGAAACCCTTGCCTATGCAAAAGCCAACAAAAATAACCGGGAGCTCATCGACAGCCTCATCGAACGCGCAAGGGACTGTAAGGGGCTGACCCACCGTGAAGCCGCTGTCTTACTGGAATGTGACCTCGCGGACGAAAATGAGAAAATGTATTCCCTCGCCAAGGAAATCAAGCAGCAATTCTACGGCAACCGCATCGTCATGTTCGCCCCCCTTTACCTTTCAAACTACTGCGTGAACGGCTGTGTCTACTGCCCTTATCACCGTCAGAACAAGCATATCCGCCGAAAAAAGCTGACCCAGGAAGAAATACGCAATGAAGTCATTGCCCTTCAGGACATGGGCCACAAACGTTTGGCGCTGGAAACCGGCGAAGACCCGGCTAACAATCCCATCGAATATGTGCTGGAAAGCATCGAGACCATTTACGGTATCAAGCATAAAAACGGCGCGATCCGCCGTGTGAATGTCAATATTGCCGCGACCACCGTGGAAAACTATAAAAAGCTCAAGGACGCCGGCATCGGAACTTATATTTTATTCCAGGAAACCTACCATAAGGAAAACTACGAAAAGCTTCATCCCACGGGGCCAAAGCATGACTACGCCTACCACACCGAAGCCATGGACCGTGCCATGGACGGCGGCATTGACGATGTGGGGATCGGCGTTTTATTTGGGCTCAATATGTACCGGTATGACTTTGTAGGCCTCTTAATGCACGCCGAGCATCTGGAAGCCGCAAAGGGCGTTGGGCCGCACACGATCTCTGTGCCACGTATCCGTTCGGCAGACGATATTGATCCGGATTCCTTCTCCGACGCCATTTCTGACGAAATCTTCCAGAAAATCGTCGCGGTGCTGCGCATTGCCATGCCCTACACCGGCATGATTATTTCGACCCGCGAATCCCAGAAAACCCGTGAAAAGGTTCTGGATCTGGGCATCTCCCAGATCAGCGGCGGCTCCAGCACTTCAGTCGGCGGCTATGTCGAGCCTGAAAAGGAAGAGGACAATTCCGCCCAGTTTGACGTCAGCGATACCCGTACCCTTGATGAAGTGGTAAACTGGCTGCTGCGGCTAGGCTATATTCCAAGCTTCTGCACAGCCTGCTACCGTGAAGGGCGCACCGGAGACCGGTTTATGAGCCTGGTGAAATCCGGCCAGATTGCCAACTGCTGCCAGCCCAACGCGTTGATGACCCTGAAGGAATACCTTGAGGATTACGCCAGCCCAGATACGCGGGCCAAGGGCGAATTTGTCATTAATGAGGAATTAAGGGAGATTCCAAAGGAAAAGGTACGGACCATCGCTCTGGAAAATCTCAAAGCCATTTCTGAGGGCAAACGGGACTTCCGTTTCTGAGCCTTTTGCCAGACACTGAAAAAGGAGTACTTATGAGTTTAACATCCACCCCCCGCGCCAACCGGCTGCATATCGGTATCTACGGGAAACGCAACAGCGGTAAATCTTCATTAATCAACGCCCTGACCGGTCAAAAAATCGCACTGGTATCGGATGTGGCCGGCACCACCGCTGATCCTGTTTACAAATATATGGAAATCCACGGCATCGGGCCCTGTATGTTTATCGACACTGCCGGGTTCGACGACGTCGGTGAGCTTGGTGAAATGCGCGTTGGACAGACCCGCAAGGCCATGGACAAAACGGATATTGCCCTTGTGGTCTGGGGCGATACCCGTAGCGAGGAAGAATATGACTGGATCGAAGCCTTTAAAAAGCGCAGCACGCCGGTTATTCCCGTTATCAACAAATCGGATATCCTAACAGACATTGAGCCGCTGGCCCAGGAAATCGAGAGCCGGCTGGGCGTACCGCCTCTGGTTGTCAGCGCGAAAACAAGTGACGGTATGGACCGTATACGGGAAGCCCTGATCCGTTCCCTGCCCAGGGACTATGAGGCTGAGAGCATTACCGGCCGCCTGTGCGCAGACGGCGATCTGGTCATGCTGGTCATGCCGCAGGACACCCAGGCCCCCAAGGGACGGCTCATTCTGCCGCAGGTACAGACGATCCGTGAGCTTTTGGATAAAAAGTGTATTGTCCACTGCGTTACCGCTGACCGGCTCAATGAAGCCATGGCCTGTCTGGCAGACCCGCCCAGGCTCATTATCACAGATTCTCAGGTTTTTAAAGCCGTTTATGACAAAAAGCCCCCTGAAAGCAAGCTCACGTCCTTTTCTGTGCTGTTTGCGGCTTATAAGGGGGATCTGGATTATTTTGTTGCCGGGGCCAGGGCCCTTGACCGCCTGACGGAAAACTCCCGGATTCTCATTGCGGAGGCCTGTACCCACGCGCCCCTGGAAGAGGATATCGGCCGTGAAAAAATCCCGAATATGCTCAGAAAGCGTGTCGGCAAGGGACTGAGTGTGGACGTCGCAGCCGGAAATGATTTTCCGGCAGACCTGACCCCCTATGACCTGGTCATTCACTGCGGCGGCTGTATGTTTAACCGCAAGCATGTGCTTTCCCGGGTCGAGAGCGCCCGCAGCCAGGGCGTACCCATGTGTAACTACGGCGTGGCCATCGCCCATTTGTCCGGTATTTTAGATAAAATTGACCTGAAATAAAATAAAGGAGGGACTGCCGGCATTCCGCGGACAGTCCCTCCTTTGCGTTGATCCGTGATAGCCGAAACCCTCTGTCACACAAACTCAGCAATCACGATCTCATTTCCCTCAATATCGCTTAAGCGAACTTCGTAAGTTCCCCAATCATACCGAATGGCTTCTGACAACGGAACGCCTTTTTCCTTTAAGCATTCCATTGTTAAATCAAGGGCGTTAGTTCGGAATACAAAGGACTGGTGTCCGGTCGGCTGTACGCCGCATTTTTGGCAGTCCCATATACAAAGCGTGGGCGCGTTTTCCATAAAGCCAAAATAAACCCCGTTTGAGTGGTCATCATCGGTTTTAATAACGGGGATTTCCAGCATTTTTTCGTAGAACGCAATCATTTCTTCCGCCTGTTCAGAAAAAATATTTGTGCAGTAGTATCCTGTGATCATCTTCTCACCATCCAATAAGTATTTTTCATCCAAACCTAAAATCTTAATAATCTTCTTTTGTTCCCTTTAGCCGACCAAGACAGCTTTTACCAATACAGCGTAGCGCTCACCATAGGCCTGCACCTCACTCCGGGCCATTGTGGTGCGAAGCCGGCAACTGTGTTGCTCCTATTCTACCATAAAGTGACTATTCTGTCGATTCTGTTGTTTCCTCTCTCCCCGCATGACGCTGATAGAAAAACCATTTTCCACACCCCGGCAAAATTGCCTGAAAGTCTTTTCACCGGCTGAAAATCCAACATAACGGAATCGGGATTGAATGGCCGGACACCAACGAAACAAACGACAAAACGGCATAGTCCTAATGGACTATGCCGCGTGCGGTGACAAGCGTTCTTTTTTACCGGTTTAATCCTTCTTTTTAAGCAGCTCCCAGAATTCCTCTTCTTCAAGAGGCTTGGAGTAGTAATAGCCCTGGACATAATCTGCGCCGCAGCGAATCATCCAATTCAGGTCTTTTTCGGTTTCGACCCTTTCGGCAACAACCCTGACCTCTCTGATCTTGATCATTTCAATCATTTTCCTGACAAACTCAAACTGCTCCTGATTCTGCTGCACCTGCTGCACCAAACGGTGGTCCAGCTTAACAAAGGCAAAGGGGACCTGCGAAAAATAGGAAATGCTGCCCTCACCCGAGCCAAAATTGTCCATGATAATACAAATGCCGGCCGCGTGCATCTGGTTTAGCACATCGATGGCCGCCGGGAAGGACTGCAGCAGCAGGGCTTCGGTAATCTCAACACAAATCTGGTCCGGTGTAATACCGGATTCTCGAATAATGTTTAACGTCTTTTTCCCATAATTCTGATCTACCAGCTGCTGAACCGACAGGTTCACTGTAATGCTCTCAATGCTTGTTCCCTGGTCAGACAGAAACTTCATGGTCTGGCAGGCCTTTGACAGCACCAGCTCGCCGACTTCTGTGACCAGATTGTGCTTTTCAGCAATCCGGATCGCCTCATAGGGCGGGATGTACTGCCCGTTTTCATCCTGAAGCCGCATCAGGGCTTCGGCCATTGTGTAGCACTGTTTCCGGTAATTATAAACCGGCTGGTACCAAACGTCGAAATCCTGAAGTTCAATCTGCCTGTTCAGCAGCTCAAGAATTTTCTTCTCACGCTCCATGTCGTTAAACACAGCCTGATTATAAACGACAGCGCTTTCCTCACTGTATTTTTTGGAAAAGCTGAGCGCATGCCAGAGGTTGATCACCAGGTCCTTGGCATTGCCGCCATGCTCGGGGTAACGGCAGATGCCGATCTTATATTTAAGCTGAAAGCTTGCCGCTCCAACGGTTATCTCCGAATCCATTAGCTTTTGAAGCTCAAGCTGTATTCCGTCGTCACCATCCTGCATGGCGTTAATGCCCATAAAGCGGTCGCCGTAAACGTGATAACTCCGGTCGCCAAAAATCTTTTCAAGCCCCTGGCTGATGCTTAAAAGAATCGCATTGCCCGTCTCAACTGAAAAAATACGATTATATTTTCCAAAATCTGCCACATCGAGCATATAAATGGTAAAGGGTTCCTTTTTACGGATCAGCCGCTGAATATCCTGATAGCCTTTTGAAAAATTGGCCACACTCAGATGAAAATCCTCAAAGGCGGCCTTTTCAAGCTTTTTACAATAGCTTGACAGGCTGTCGGAAAGGGCGTTCAGGTCATGATCATTGTACTGTCCAAAGTCGAGTTCCTCCTCGCCGTCAGACATCCGCTGGCACCGTTCCCGCATTTCCCGCAGCGGACGTTTCATCCGGCTGTAAAAGAGATAAAGCGCGAACCCAAAAACAAGCAGCAGGATGATGGTCAAAACAATCTGATAAGCCGAGTATTCCAGTACTGTCCGGAAGATTGTGCTGCTGTTCACCGAGGTCATAAGAGCCATGGGGTATCGCGTATCTCTGACCACGAAGCCCAGCATTCTTTGCCCGTCAGGGTTAAAATAGGTAAAAGATTCCTGCTTGTTCTCCGTTTCAATCATTCCCTCCAGCAGGCCGGAGCAGCTATTGATTTTTTCATTGGCTTTGCTGAGACTGAGGTCCCCTTTCGTGGCGACCGGCATCCAGCTGTCGCTGTCAAACAGAACAGCGCCCCACTCATTTTCATCGTCAGGCAGGTTGATAAAATCGTTGTCGTAATACAGGCTGACACAGCCAAGATAGGTGCCGCCCTCCGACCAGACCGGTGCGCATACTTCCACCACCGCTTCATTTTTGTAAGTGGTGAAGCACACCCGGTAGGGTTCATTCTGAAAAGAATCGGGGTTATTTTCTGTCGTGCCCATATCCAGCTCATCCACAAACTGCAGCTCAGTATTTTTAAGATAAGCCTGGTTGTCCTTTCCTAAAACACGTATGCCGACATAGTTTGGCATAAGCTTAACCGCCTCTTCGACCACATGGATGGCTTCTTTTTCCTGAGCTTCGCTGGCAGCGATACCGGTTCCGCTCTCCAATAATGTAGCAATGCTTTTGCTATTACTGAGATAAAGGGTTTCATCACCCAGGTGGTCAATGGTATCCGCGAGCATCGCTTCCGACGTTTCTGTCTGGCGTCTGAGGTTATCTTGATAAGTATCCAAGTTAAAAAAGTACGTTAAAACCACGGATCCAATCAACATCGCCACAAATACCAAAATCAGGATGCGCAGAAGTGTGAAATAAAAGCGGTTGCTGTTCTGCTCTTTTGGAGAATGCTTCTGTAAGATTTGACGCTTCATAGTATATCCTTAAACCTTCTACTTTGGGGGTATGGTTTATTATACCATACGGATATACTTATGTCTACCACAGAAAACGGTATGAAATATTTTTGTTCAACAAAAGCTGCACAAGCTAAGCTTTACGGGCATAAAAAAACATTCCGGCATGTGACCGGAATGTTTTATGTTTTCTCAGGACTCTTTCTTCCTGCCCTTTTTATCATCCTTGGTGTCATCTGACCGGCCAAGCATTTTATCAAAAAGACGTTCTAAAAGATCTTTCTTTTTACCCTTGTCTTCAAAGTCCTTGGTACGGCGGTTAATTTTATTGGCCATTCCCTTGGCAATCTGAATGGTTTCAGAGCTTTCGTTTGGCAACAGCGCATTCCACTCTCTGAAAAGCTTGCCGTTTACCGTCATGGCCTCATAGTTGATGGCCAGCACCCGGTACACGTGGTGTCCGTTGTCATGCTCTTTCACCTTGACTCTGGCACGGTTCCAGGAATGGTAACGGCCCATCATATAAGCCTGATCCACACCGATAACAGAGCAATACGGCTTGTTATTGGCTCTCAGACGGAAAGAATTCGGCGCAATCAGCACAAAGATGACCGCAGTGACTGTAAAGAACAGGCCGAAAGCAACCGCCAGCATCTTGCTCTCTGGGCTCAGCAAAAAGAACAGGATGACGGATAAAACAATCACAATTGCCAGTAAAATAAAAAATTTCTTTTTGCTGGCCTTTTTCTGGATTTCGTTGAGCTCGCCAATAAAGCTTTCATACAGAGCATCATCGTAATCCCAACGGATTTTTTCTTCGTCGCTCTTCATGAAATTCTCAAATGCTTTATAGCGTTTGAAATAATACAGGGCATAGAGGATGCCGCCGGCGATCAGGATAATTCCAAAATAATTGCAATAGAACTGGTATGGGCCGATATCCGCCACCATACCAGGTACAAAGACCACCAGGACGCCCAAAACCGACGCGACCAGCGATAAAATAATGTTCAGCTTTAATGGATTTTGAATGTCATTCATACTTACTCCAACCTTTTTTAATTTTTATGCACACCTGTCCTTTATAAAGCTTTAAAGGTTTCCCGAACTTCATTGATCTTGCCGCAGCTCATTGCGCCTTCAGGGCAAGGGCCTTCCACGCAGCGCGGTCCGGCATTTTTAAATAAGATCGGTGCAACCTTGCGGCATTCCACCAGCATGGCGATGGCACAGGCGCGGATTTCCCACTGGGCACGCATGCAGCAGCGCTGGTTAAAGAAATGCAGCAGCTCACGGACATTCATAGTGACCACAATCTTTGTTTCACAGGCGTTTGGCAGCACAAAGCGGGCATCCTCGATCCCTTGCTTTTCAGCCATATTTGCCGCCTGCTTTTCGGATTTTCCTTCAGCCATCAGCTCCTGCTTATGTTTTTCGATGAGCTTTTCAGCGATTACATCATAAGAATGCTGGGCATTTTCCATGGCGCGGATATACTCTTCCTTCGCCTCCGGAATATTCGCAATCTCGTAGGGTACAATATAATTAAACTGTCCCTCGGTGACGTAGCGCTGGGATTTCTGGCTAAAGCTTGCCATCCGGTGGCGGACCAGCTGGTGAGTCAGGGCACGGCTCACCCCTTCGATGGCAAAGGTAAAACTGGCATGTTCGATGGGAGAGGCATGCCCCATATCCATCAGACGGTTTAAAAATTTATCTACATTTTCCGGTGTCAGATCCTCCATTATTTCCGCAGCACCAGCGTGGGAATAACAGAGTTTAGCAGCAGCAGCCACAAGCTTTTCCGGTTCGGGGGTATGCTCGATTAACGTAACACTGAGTTTGGTTTCCATTGTTTTCTCTCCTTTGTTATGAGCGTAGTGATTTTGTCCTGAACAGACAATGCTATTATTATACCATTTATGTGCGCTCCCGCAAAATGAAATATGAAGATAAATTTCATCAGTTAAGATAAATTTTCAGTTCCACAAATTATTCCCTTTTCCCGCCAACTATTTATTAACCCCATTGGTGTGAAAACGTGTATAATAAAAAAAGATTTGGAGGTAGCACCATGTTTAAAGGACAAAAAATCACGCCGGAGCACGATAAAGTATACCGCTATGAAACCGGCGAACGACATAAATACTTAGGGCATTTCTACACCCTTTCGGTTATGCAGACAAACGCATCGCCCAGTGTACGTATCCAGGGCGAAAATATGATCATGGAAGTCAATGATCCGGGCAACCGCAAGCAGAAGGAGCTGGCGCTGGATATGTGGTACCGCGAGCAGGCCCGGGAGGTGTTTGTTCCGATTCTGGCCGAAGCCATCGTAAAGGCCGCAAAATACTGTCTTCAGATGCCGCAGCTCAGAATTTACCGCATGCTGGACCGCTGGGGCTCCTGTTCACCCAAAAGCAAGATCCTGATCCTGAACCTTGAGCTCATTAAGGTTCCTATCCCCTGCATTGAGTACATTGCCCTGCATGAGATGATTCATTTTAAATATCCCAGCCACGATTTTGGCTTTAACTCAGCCCTCGGCAATCTGATGCCGGACTGGAAGCAGCGTGAGGATTTTTTAAACACCTATTATCCGATTTAAGAAAAAAGGGAGGCGCCGTTCAGATGAACGGCCGCCTCCCTTTCTGATTGCTGCCAAAGCTTATTTAAAATCGACCCCCTGGGGCATAATGGCGATCTTGACGCCGGTCATGGCAATGTTGGTTTCCATTGCCTCGGTGGCATGATCCAGATCAAATTTATCGGTTACCAGCAGCTCGACTGGGATATTCATTTCGGCGGCTTTCTTGAAAAAGCCCAGAGTCGTGATGTATTCGTTGGCGCCGTAAACCCAGGACCCAACAAGGTTAATTTCCTTATTGCACAGGTCGAAATGCGGGTTGATGGTACAGTCGCCGTTATCGACAAAGAAGCCCATTTCACAGAATCCGCCGCCGCGGCGCACATATTTAAAGGCGTCGGCCGCCGCTGCCGGGGAGCCGGTGCACTGGAATACAAAATCCGCGCCAAAGCCGCCCGTAAGCGCCTCTACCTTTTTAACACGTTCTTCGATGGTGGTCAGCTCCTTAAAGTTAATGACCTCGGTCGCGCCCATTTTCTTTGCCAGCTCCAACCGTTTGTCAACGCCGTCAACCGCAATGATGTTAACCGTGCCCGCTGCGTTTAACACGGCGGTCATCATCAGCCCAATGGGGCCGCAGCCCTGAACCAAAACCGTTGACGCCATATCAATCAGGTTGAGCTTTTTCGCCCGCTGCAACGCGTGAACAGCCACAGCTGCCGGTTCAATCAGCATTCTCTGATCAACGTTAAATTCATTGACGACAAAAATCGAGGAATCCTTGCGCACCAGAATATGCTCTGCAAACCATCCGTCTAAATGCACATCATCATCGGGGATCAGCCCGTATACGCCCAGGTTTTCACAAAGGTTGGGCACTTCGGGAAAACGTCGGCAGTAGCCGCAGTCGCCGCACAATAGCACCGAGGTAACCACCTTATCCCCCACCTTGATCGGGTCGCCCTTTGTATCAATCTTGACATTTTTCCCAAGCATGACGACTTCGCCGGTGCCTTCATGGCCGAGGGTAACCGGCGCAATGCCAAAGGGGTCCCCCTTGTATTCATGCACGTCCGTTCCGCAGATACCACAGCCTTCAACTTTAACCAGAATTTCATCATCGCCTATGCTGTCCGGCAGAGTAAATTCCTTAATCTCCACCTTTTTAGGTCCCATTAACATTGCGTTTCTTGTCGTTGCCATAATTCTTCCCTCCTTGATTTGAATAATGATGACGTTTAACATCGTCCTTAAATTCATTATATATCCTTTTAAAGCGAAGGCAAGTGACACTTTTACCGGAATGTCACATATGTGACATTCCGGTAAAAGTGTCAAAGTCCGGACCCCGGCCTTGTATCTGGAAAATCTCTGGCTTAATTCAATTCTGAAAGCAGGCCTTTCAGACGTTCGGGCATGGCCTCTGCCAAAAGGCGCGCCATGCCTGCCGGATCGGTCTCAAGCTTGCCGCAGACAAATTCTACTGTCATTTCCATTGATCCCCGGCAGTACATTTCCAACAAAAAACGGACATCCGGGTCCAGAGGCTTGCCTGTTTTTCGGATAATGACAGCCTCATACATTTTGTAGATCAGGTCCATATCGTATTCAAAAAGGGAATTACAGCTGCTGGATTGAAAGGCGGCTCTGAAAAAGATGATATCCTTTAAAATCAAAGTGTACTTTTGGGTTAATCCGTCGATAAGCGTCAAGCTGACGCCCATCTGGCGGATGGTGTTTTTGGCCAGCTTTTCAAAATACCAGTTCACAAGATCATATTTATCAATAAAATGGCGGTAAAAGGTCTGGCGTGTCAGGCCGCAGTGGTCCGTTATCTCCCGTACCGTTATTTTATCCAGGGGCTTTACCGCCGCCAACGCCTTGATGGATTCGGCAAAACGCAGACAGGTTTTTTCATTCGCATTCATTCCCAGCACCTCGCAGCTTTATTTATTTCATTATACATCATGTTTCTAATTTTATACATATAATATTCTTTTGAGAACTAACAAATTTTTACGAATTGCCCTGTCGGCCGCGGCGGGCCGTCGCGTCGCGCTTCTTTACACTATTGTGCTGACACGAAAAATTTAACAAAATGCAATTTTTCATAATTTTCAGCCGAAAATATACCGTTGCAAAAATTCCATTTCAAGGGCAAAAAACATCGATAAAAACGCCGTTTTTGCAAGTTTCATCGTTTTAATTTCATTCAAACAATGTATACAGTATTTTTGATTTAAAGTGAATTTTAAGGTTTATTTTTGATTTGAAAAGTGCTACACTGTAGGCACAGGAAGCCGAAAGGAAGTGTTATTATGAGTACCAAAGAAAAATCAGAAAAAAAATCTGTAATCAGCAGAGATGTTCTGGCAGCAATGTTTAACACCAGTGAATTTAAACAGTATTCCCACGACTGCCGACAGGAAGTTGTGGAATCCCTCGAGGGGCATGATTTCAAAACCCTGCTCGACCTTGACTGCGGCGGCGGTAAGATGCTTGAGCAGCTTTTTGAAACCTTTCCGGACATGGAGGCCTGCGGGTTCGACTATTCCCTGGACCGCCTGAACGGTGCAAAGGAACGTCTGGAGGGCAAAAATGTCTCTTTTAAATTTGGGAACGCCCAGTGCCTGCCTTATGAAGATAACCAGTTTGACGTTGTGGTCAGTACCTCAACCTTCCACCATTATCCCTATCCGGACAATGTCTTAAAGGAAGTACACCGGGTGCTGAAGCCAAAGGGCATCCTGGTCATCTGCGACACCTACCTCGGCGCCACACTGCGCTACCTCAATAACTTCTGTAAACCCATTAACGAGGTTACGGAAATCCGTATGTACTCTGAAAAAGAAATCTGGCAAATGCTTGGCGGAGCTGGCTTTAACGGCATCACCTGGCGCCGTCTCAATAAACACGCTTACCTGGCTAAAGCTGTTGCTTCCGGAATTCCACTCATTGCCTGAGCAGATTTTAATGAATACTGAGTTAATATATTTCCCCTTCGGTCTGTCCGAAGGGGTTTTTTTATTCATCGCCTTCATGGACACCGCGTGAAGCACACCGCGTAAAATGATCTGGCTGATGTTCAGGGCTGCCGCTCGTGCTGCTGTGCAATACGTTGACCCTCCTGCCGTTTTCTGATATAATCTGCAGGTTGGTCTTATTTAAAAGAAATTTTTGCAAAGGAGGACTGTATTGTGCAAAAAAGAGAAACCTTCTCATCCCGTTTGGGATTTCTGCTGATTTCAGCAGGCTGTGCCATCGGTTTGGGAAATGTCTGGCGTTTTCCATATATTGTGGGAAAATACGGCGGCGCTGCTTTTGTTTTACTGTATTTATTGTTTTTATTCATCATGGGCCTGCCGATTATGGTCATGGAATTTTCCGTTGGCCGTGCAAGCCAGAAAAGTATTGCCCGTTCCTTTGATGAGTTAGAGCCTAAGGGGACTAAATGGCATCTTTACAGCTTTTTCGGCATCGCGGGGAACTATCTGCTGATGATGTTTTACACCACCATTGCCGGCTGGCTGCTGCTTTACTTCTTCAAAATGGCTAAGGGGGATTTTGTCGGATTAAATGCCGAAGGGGTTTCCGCCGAGTTTGGAAACCTGATGGGACAGCCTGTCCTGATGACGGTTTTTATGGTAATCGTGGTGCTGATCTGTATGGGGGTGTGCTCCCGCGGACTGCAAAACGGGGTTGAAAAAATCACAAAGGTGATGATGATCTGCCTGTTGGCGGTCATGGTCATTCTGGTCGGACGCGCGGTGACGCTGGACGGTGCGGCCGAGGGCCTGAAATTCTATCTGATGCCGGATTTTAACAACCTGATGTATGACGCCCAGGGCAATATGATTTTGGGTGAAGCCATCTTTGCCGCCATGGGACAGGCGTTCTTTACCCTGTCGCTGGGAATCGGCGCGCTGGCAATATTTGGGAGTTATATCGGAAAGGACCATACGCTGGGCGGCGAAGCCCTTCGTGTGACACTTCTTGATACCGCGGTAGCCATTATGTCTGGGCTGATTATTTTCCCGGCCTGTTTTGCTTTTAATGTGGCGCCCAATGAAGGCCCTGCCCTTATTTTTGTGACACTTCCCAACATTTTTAATGAAATGCCCATGGGTCAGGTCTGGGGGGCGCTGTTCTTTGTCTTTATGAGTTTTGCCGCGCTGTCAACGGTCATCGCTGTGTTTGAAAACATTATTTCTTTCGCCATTGACCGCTGGGGCTTCAGCCGCAAAAAATCCGTTTTGGTCAATCTGGCGGCCATTATCCTGTTATCCATGCCCTGTATCCTGGGCTTTAACGTGCTTTCAGGTTTCGAGCCGCTGGGTCCGGGCACTGGCATTTTAGACCTTGAGGACTTTATCGTCAGCAATAATCTGCTGCCGCTCGGGTCTCTGATTTACCTGCTGTTCTGTGTATCCAAAAAAGGCTGGGGCTGGGACGCCTTTATCACTGAAGCCAATACCGGCAACGGCCTGAAATTTCCAAAGAGTATCCGTTTTTACGTCACATGGATACTTCCCTTTGTAATCCTGTTTATTTTTATTATGGGTTACTTAAATAAATTTGGCATCGGGCTGTAGAGACAAGAAGGCTTACTGCGTTGACACACCTGTTAAAACGTGCTAAAATCAAAATAATTAATTAAATATTCAATTTCAAGGTGCTTATGCACATAAGAGAATAGGGAAACCGGTGAAATTCCGGTACGAACCCATCACTGTAATCAGAGACAACGCCCATCAGGCCACTGAAAATATTCGGGAAGGCGGGCCGCGGAGGATCTGTAAGTCAGGAGACCTGCCTTGAAAACTGTTTTGCCTGGGGTATCGCGTAAAAACAGTACCGTTGATCACTGGTTAAATGGGAACCGGTCAGCAAATGCTGACCGGTTCTTTTTTAATACTATTCCATCATTTTATAAAGGAGAAAGAAAGATGAAAAAAACACTAAAAAACAGCATTCTTGGCGTAGCGCTTTCCCTGGTCGTAACAGCCTCCCTGCTTGGCGGCTGTGCCCAGAACAACACGGACAGCGCCACAGGGACAGACATCGGCAGCAGTGCCGGTTTCCCGGTAACCGTAACAAATTATGACGGCACTGAGCTGACAGTCAGCCAAAAGCCTGAGCGCATCGCTTCCCTGACTCTGGGCATGGACGAAATGCTCCTGGAAATGGCCGATGAAAACCGGGTTGTCGGACTTTCCGGCAAGAACGCGGACAATGAAGCCGTCTCCAACGTTGCTGATAAGGCCTCTAAATTCCCAAAGATCGAAAACAATATCGAAACGCTCTTGGCCGCAAAGCCCGATTTGGTCATCGGCTCAAGCTGGATTAAGGATGAATTTTTACAGCAGCTCACCGATAATAACATTCCTTATTATGGCTACAAAACACCTGTTACTGTCGAAGAACAGGAACAGATCATCCTGGATCTCTCCAAGGTTCTTGGCGAAAGCGATAAGGGACAGGCCATTGTGGATGACATGAACAAACGCATGGAAGCCGTTATCCGCAAGACTGAGACCTCAAAGGATAAGGATGTAAAGGTCATGGCCTACAATATGCACGGCAGCACCAACGCCAACAACACCATTTTCAATGACATTGTCCAGAAAATCGGTGCTGTCAATGTCTCGGCTGAGGCTGGACTGGACGGCGTCGCCAAGATTTCAAAGGAAAAAATCATTGAAATGAACCCGCAGGTGCTGATCCTTATGGCCTGGGAACAGGATGACCTTCAGGAGTTCCAGGCCTTTGCCGATTCCCTGAAAACCGATGAAAGCCTGAAAAATGTGGATGCCATTAAGAACGACCGGGTGTACACGGCTTCCAACCGCTATATGACCTCTGTCTCACACCATATCATCGAGGGTATTGAGTTCATGGGAGCCTCTGTATATCCTGATGTTTTCTAAAAACAAAAAGGCCCTTTACGCACTTCTCACCCTCGCCCTTGCCGCTGCTTTTATCCTCTCTGTCGCCCTGGGCGCTGTCCGGGTTCCCATCGGAGAATCCGTCCGAATCCTGATCAACGGCATTACGCATCATACCTTTTTTGAAGTGGATAAAAGCTACGAAAGCATTATTTTCAGCGTCCGCCTGCCCCGGGTTATCACCGCAATCCTTGTGGGGGCGGCGCTGGCCATCTCTGGAACCGCCATTCAGAGCCTGTTTCGCAATCCCATGGCCGATCCCGGCGTTATCGGAATCTCCAGCGGCGCGAGCTTTGGAGCCATTGTTGTCATCGCTTTGGGACTCAGCTCTGTCAGCCTTTACTTTACACCCGTTTTCGCATCCATCGGGGCCCTTTTAATCGCTTATGTAATCTATCGGCTCTCCTGCCGGGAGCGCAGCGTGTCCATGCTGACCATGATTTTATCGGGGATGGCGGTCAGCACCTTTATCCGTGGAATGATCGCCTTTATTCTGACAGGGCTGAACGATGATCAGATGAAGGATTATATGTTCTGGTCGGTGGGCAGCCTGGCGGACAGGCGCTGGGAGCATGTCTTTTTAATTGTTGTTCCCATTCTTCTCGGCATGCTTCTTTTATGCCTGAGGGCTTCGGATCTGAACATCCTGCTGCTCGGCGATGAAGAAGCCCATTCTGTGGGGCTGAACCCGGGAAAAAGCCGGAAGGTTATCCTGTTTTTATCCGCTCTCACCACCGCCATGGCTGTTTCTGTCAGCGGAAGCATCAGCTTTGTGGGGCTTATTGTTCCCCACATGATGCGTCTGCTGGTGGGGGCGGACAACCGGCTGCTGCTGCCGGTCAGCGCCTTTGCCGGCGCCATCTTCCTGTTGCTCAGTGATTTGGTGGCCCGGCTCATCTTCGCGCCCTCTGAGATCAGCGTCGGCGTTGTTACGTCCATACTGGGCGCTCCGTATTTTCTGTATTTGCTTAATAAAAGCCGAAAGGACGGGATTGCACTGTGAATCTGTCATTATCTGCTCAAAATCTCTGTTTCAGCATCGGACAGCGCCAAATTCTTCACGATATTCATCTGGACTTTTCCGGCGGCGAATTCATAGGGCTTATCGGCCCTAACGGTTCTGGAAAAAGCACCTTTCTCAAGTGCCTTAACGGCATCAACGCCTTTACAGGCCAGGTGCTTATAAACGGGCAGCCGCTGCAGACCTTTGAGAGCAAGGCCCTTGCCCGTGAGATTTCCCTGATGAATCAGGAAACAAGCATTACCTTTCCATTCAGCTGCCGCGACGTGGTATTGATGGGCCGTTATCCTTACAGCAAAACAGCGCTGACAACACCCGAGAAGGACGCTGCGGCCGCGGACCAATACCTCGAAAAAATCGGGATCGGCCATCTCAGCCTGCAAAAAATCAACGCGGTTTCGGGCGGCGAACGGCAGCGTGTACTGCTGGCAAAGCTCTTAGCCCAGGAAACCGGTATCCTTCTGTTGGATGAGCCCATCTCCAGCCTGGACATCAAATATCAGGAAGAAACGTTTGGCCTGTTAAAGGAGCTGAGTCAAAGCGGTAAACTGGTCGTCTGCTCCGTCCACGACCTGCGCATTGCCCTTAAATACTGTACACGGCTGGTACTGCTCCACCAGGGGCGGGTGCTGGCCTCGGGAAGCTGCGCCGAGGTTATACGGCCAGAGCTGATCCGCGAAGCCTTTGAGGTTGAGATCCAAACCTATGAGAATCCCGTCAACGGCGCCCTTGATTTTCTGATTAAAGAAAAGCGCTGAGACTTCACGCCCAAACCCATATAATCCGCCATTAAACCAAAAAAGCTGCCTTAAAGCGCCAGCCGTTCCTCTCGAAACGCCGGCGCTTTGGCAGCTCTTTTTATTTTTGCCATTTTCCCCATTAACGGATAAAGTTGGTATATACGGTTTCTTCTCTTTTAGGAATGCCGTACTGCTCTTTGCCCAGGGCGATGCTTTTGATAAGAAATGCCATATTTTCAGCCAGGGTTCTCATGATCTGCAGGCCCTCAAGATCGCCGGCTGCTTCATCCGCGTTTCGCCCGTGCAGGCTGTTCCAATACTGGCCGGACGCCACTGGCATGCCGCTGATGGTAAAATACTTGTTCAGTTCGTCAAAGGTGGCGGACAGGCCGCCCCGTCTGGCTGTGACCACACTGGCCCCAACCTTCATGGTTTTATCAAAGGCCGTGCTGTAAAAGAGCCGGTCCAGAAACGCAACCATGGTCGCGTTGGCCGATGCGTAATAGACCGGGCTGGATACCACCAGACCATCCGCTTTTTCAAATTTCGGGGCGGTTTCATTGACCAAATCGTCAAAGGTGCATTTACCATGCTCTTTGCAGTAATTACAGGCAATACAGCCTCTGACCGCTTTGTGCCCCACATGCACCAGCTCAGTTTCAATCCCGTTTTTTTCAAATACGCCGGTCATCTCCTTTAGGGCGGTGTAACCTGCCCCGCTCGCATGGGGACTGCCGTTCAGCAATAACACATTCATCTCACTAGCCTCCTTGTTTTTTCGGAACCCTTTTGTCCCTGCTTTAAGTATAGTGCAACGCGGGCTTTGGGGCAAACAGATTTTAAAAATTTCAGGGATCAGGTCATATCGTCCCGAAGGGCGTCGATGATGTTTTCCTTTTTTATCCTGCGGGTGGCATAAAGCATTGTGACGAACACCAGAAGAAACACGCCGACCACGCTGATCAGAAGGCTGGCCCAGGGGAACGCAAAGGGGATCTCCGCGCCGCCCATACCCATGGCCTTATAAATAAGCCATGACAGCAGCGCCGCGGCCGGCACCCCGATCATCAGGGTTCTCATGCCGAAAAAGGCACATTCAAAATTCATCATCCGGTTAAAATCACGGTCGGACATTCCCACGGAGCGCAGCATGGCGAACTCACGCCTGCGCAGCTTGATATTCGTGGAAATCGTGTTAAACACATTGGCTGTCGCGATCAGGGAAATCATAATGACGAAAACATAGGTGAACACATCCACAACAAATACAATATTGCGGTTTTGCTCAAACATCTCACGGACATTGTACAGGCTGTAATTGGAGGCGATGGCCTCGCCCTGAAGAATGGTCTTCATCTCAGCTGTCGATTGGGCCGGGTTCTCCGACCGGAAGGTCAGGCCCATTTCGGCGTCGCTGCCCTGTTCAAAATAACTTTTCAGCTGATAGGGGGCTACCACCATAAAGGTGGCGGTGCTCACCGTGGAGGACGGTCTCGGAATTCCGTCAACCGGTATGGTATCGACAAGGGTTACACGGATGTCTTTGCCCATCTCTGCCGGTTCTGCGCCATCTGCCCCGGGGGTGATGGTAAAATTCATGGAGGTACTGTCAAACATATTGTACAGGCCGCTTTCCCCCTTTGCCTTGGCAACAGCGGTCATTTTGGCGTCCGGCCCTGTATACTGCTCTGCGGGCAATCCCAGCCCATTGATGAAATCCAGATACACCTTGTCCTCGATAAACTGGATGTCCATTGGCAGGTTCACGGTTTCTTCGGGGGATGACAGGCCTGCAGATTCGCGGTACCCCTGTGAAAGGTCCCCGGCCCTGGCCGCGCACGAATAGGTTGCAACCGCCTGGTAGGAGCTTTCATACACGCCGTTTACGGCTTTCAATTTGTCATAAAGCCGGAAAAAATCGCCCTCGTCCATGTCCTGCACTGTAAAGCAGATGTCATAGTCCGAATCCACGACGGACTGCTGTGCCGCCTGCTTCAGGTCGGTTCCAAAAGCATTGGCCGACACAAACAGCACAACGCTCAGGGTAAGGGACAGCACAATGCTGCGGTACCGTTTTTTATTTCGCTTAAAGTTCTTCAGCGCCAGTGTTCCTTCCAGGCCATAAACGCGCTGCACCAGCGCGGATGTTTTAACGGCCTTAGACTCGATTCTGACCTCGTTTGTCTGGCGGATACTTTCCAGCACTGGCCGGCGCGCCGCCTTTCGCGCTGGGATGTACGCCGAAATTAAAATGGTAATCATGCTGACCACCGCAGAAATTACCAGCGCGGGGACGGATACTGTCAGGGTCAGGGGCACATCGGTTGAAAGAATATTCTTGAAATTTCCCGCGATAAGGGCGATGACCAGCGTGATGCTGCCAATGCCGGCAGCAAGGCCGATGGGGATGCCCACAGCGCCGATACAGAGCCCTTCAAACAGCACGGAATTGCGCAGCTGCTTTGCGGTGGCCCCCACCGATGAAAGGATTCCAAACTGGCGCGTGCGCTCGTTGAGCGAAATATTGAAGGCATTGTAGATCAGGAAAATGGAGCCCAGCATGATCAAGGCGACCAGAATACTGCCCACTGAGTACAAAAGGGTATTGAACAGGGTATCGTCCGAAAGACCCATAAACCGCAGCACATTATCGTTAAAAACCGTGTTGTAGCCTCCAGCCGCTTCCTTCGCGTAGGTGTGAACCGACCGCGGGTTGGCCAGCGTGACAAAAAGGTTAAAGCTGTCCGCCTGTTCGACAGGATCCGCTGCGGTGATCAGCGTATAGCCCGGGGCGGAGGCTTCCTCAAAACCGGGCCTCTCATAGCTGCCAACAACCGTGTAGGTTTTTTCGGTTTTGGGGACAAATGCTTCTTCCGTCCCCGCCCCGTTTTCCGCACTGTAAGGGCTGTGCTGCGTAAGCGGCCCGTCGGGGCCCACGCGGTCCCCCACCGCAAGGGACAGCGTGTCCCCCACGGCGTAATTCACACCGCCGTTTGCAAAAAGGTGCGAGGGGATCAGAATCTCTCCACTATTCTGCGGAAGCCTGCCGGTCAGCAGGTTTATGGGTAAATCCTGAAAGGCTTTTTCGTTAAAGCCTGTGATGAAAAGATAGGGCTTATCCGGATTTTTTCCGCCGTCAAGGGCCGCGTAGCCGATATTTTCAAGCACGGTTGTGTTTTTGGCGTTGCTGTCATGGCTTCGTTCCTGCACAAAGGCCGAATCCACATCCAAAAACTCGACATCCCAGCTGCCATACTTCATCATCGAGCTGTTGATCAGATAATGTTGCAGCGAGACGGCAAAGGTGGCGACCGCGGTGATCATGGCTGTGGACAAAACCACGCCGATAATCGTAACAATCGTCCGTGTGCGGCTCTTCTTCAGGCTTTGCAGGGTGACTTTGTTAAAAATATTCATGGCCGTACCCTTTCGTCACGCACGACCTTGCCGTCGGAAATGCCGATAATACGGTCGGCCTGCAGGGCGATATTTTCGTCATGGGTGACAAGAATAAGGGTCTGTCCATATTTTTTATTGCTCAATTTCAACAAATTGACAATTTCATGGCCGTTCCGGCTGTCCAGACTGCCTGTGGGTTCGTCGGCCAGCATGACCGCGGGCGCGTTCATCAGGGCGCGCCCGATGGAAACACGCTGCTGCTGTCCGCCTGAAAGCTGGTTGGGCAGATGCGTCTGGCGGTCCTTCAGGCCAAGCAGCTCCAACAGGTTGTTCAGCCTTTTCTGGTTCACCTTCCGGCGGTCCATTAAAACCGGCAGGGTAATATTTTCCACCACATTCAGTGTGGGGATAAGGTTATGGAACTGATAGATCAGCCCTACCTGCCGCCTGCGGAATATGGCCAGCTTGTCATTGCTCTGGGCATAGACATCCTGTCCGTCCAGAAACACCTTTCCGCCAGTGGGCACGTCCACGCCGCCGATCATGTGGAGCAAAGTGGATTTGCCCGACCCGGATGAGCCGATGATCGCGGTAAAATCCCCCTTTTCGATTGTAAGTGAAACATGGTCAAGGGCCGTAACCTGATTTTCCTCTTTACCGTAGACCTTGCATAGATTTTCAATTCTTAATAGCTCCATTATGTGAGCCTCCTTTCCTCTGGTATACCCATATAATAAAGCTTTCCGCTAACATTCCGGTGACTTTCAGGTGAGAGATCCGTCACTTTGGGAAACGCAGGGTAAAGACCGCCCCGCCCTGCGGGTGGTTTTTGGCGGTAATGGTTCCGCCCTGCCCTGTTACAATCATCTTGCAGAGGGCCAGCCCGATTCCATAGCCCGACGCGCTTGTGCTTTTCCCCCGGTAAAAGCGGTCAAACAGGCGCGGTATTTCCGCTTTCTTAAAGCCCGGTCCGCTGTCATGGACGGCGATCTCGGTAAACAGCGCATTGTCTTTGACGGTAATCTCAATCTTCCCGTTTTGACCCGCGCTTTCCATACAATTTTTAAGAATATTTTGAAGGGCCTCCGAAAGCCATCCGGCGTCCCCACAGATTTCCGCCCCCTTCGGCGCCGCTGTCTCTACTTCCACGCCGCGCAGCTCCATTGGGATCTGGAGCGGGCGAAGTGCGCCGCGCACCAGGCTCTGGACATCAACCGGCTGGCTCTGGAATACCACAACGCCCGCATCCAGGCGGGATAATTTTAAAAGGGACGTCAGCAGCCAGTCCATGCGCATAAGCAGTTCCTCGGTTTCACGCACAAAGGCTTTCCGTTCATCTTCATCGGAGCTGTTTGCCATCAGGGACAGTAGAAGGTTCATAGAGGTGAGCGGTGTGCGCAGCTGATGGGCAATGTCGGCCAACGAATCGGCCAGATGCGTCTTTTCTTTTTTCAGCGCTTCGTTTTGCTCACGAATGCGCAGCGTCATTTTTTTTACCTCGCTGTACAAAATGGAGAGCTCGCCCTCTTCCAGCTCCTCTATGTCCAGCCGGTCGTAATTATGAAGCACCAGATCAATCTGGTCGGAAATCGCCGCGATACTTTTGTACCGGGCCCTGGTATGTATGAAGAAGGCGGCGCCAAAGGCCGCCGCGGACACAAGGGACAGGATTCCCGCCGCCCTGCTGATCCAAAAGCCCAGCGCCGTAAAAATGACAGCCATCGCCAAAAACAGCATGGCGAACCGCTTAAACGCTTTATTCCGAAGCATGGCCGCCTCCCAGCCGATAGCCTGTGCCGCGGACCGTCAGAATGATTTTCGGCTTCGCGGGGTCATCCTCGATCTTTTCCCGCAGGCGTTTGATGTACACGGTCAGCGTATTGTCATTGACAAACTCCCCGGCCGCGTCCCACAGCTCATCCAGCAGCCGGTCCCTGGTGATAATGCTTTTAGGATTGTTTACAAACATTAACAGCAGGCGGTACTCCAAGGCTGACAGAAAAACCTCGGCGCCGTCTTTTCGGACCAGCCCGGCCGCCGTATCGACCTGAAGGCCTTCCACCTCAAAGGCCGGCGCCGGGCGTCCGCTTTTTCGCAGCGCTGTCCCGATCCGCGCGATCAGCTCCCGCGGGCGGAAGGGCTTTGTGATATAGTCGTCCGCACCCATGTTCAGCCCGGTAACAACGCTCGCCTCGTCGCCGGAGGCGGTCAGAAAGATCACGGGTATATCCTCTTTTTCTTTGATTTCGGTGCAAACCGTAAAACCATTGCCGTCTGGCAGCGAAATATCAATCAAGGCCAGGTCAAATTTACTTTCGTCAAGCACAGCCGAGGCCTGGCGCCGCGTGGAGGCGTGGGTGACGCTGAACCCCTCGGACTGGAGTAAAAGCATCAGGTTTTTCGCAATGGCCTTATCGTCCTCAACCAAAAATATTCGTTTCATCTGTGTTCACCATCCTTGCTGTAATATGCTTCATAAAGCTTTGCTCTGTAGCCCTATTGTATTTCTTTTGCGCAAAACATGCAAGGCGGCTCAGGCTGTCTCCCGGCCTGGCCGCGAAAAAATGATTGCCGCAAGCGCAGAACATTTATTCTTATATTCTTTTATGTTTTTATCTTTTAATAAGTATAAACGCTATTTTAAACTTATCCCTTGACATTTTGCGGGTATCATTATAATATAAGATTAAAATAAAACTTATGTTTGTTTTAGCGATAAACAAAAGTTCTCTTTTAGTATTGGATTAAACACCTGAATCTTTGAACAGATATTGTAAGAGAGGTCCGCGATAATGAATGCTTCAGAAAAATCAATCCCGCCAAGCCGTCCGGTAAAGTCCGGCCACGTTTATCTCTGCATTGATCTCAAGTCCTTTTACGCTTCGGTGGAGTGTGTTGAGCGCAAGCTTGACCCCATGACAGCCAATCTTGTGGTCGCCGATGTCACCCGCACCCAGAAAACAATCTGCCTGGCCGTCTCTCCCGCCCTGAAAGCCTACGGTATTCCCGGCCGCCCCAGGCTTTTTGAGGTTGAGCAGAAGCTGAAAGCCGTCAGGCGGCAGACCGGCGAAAGGGTCCGCTATATTGCCGCCTCCCCGAGAATGCAGCTTTACATTGACTACAGCGCCCGAATCTATGAGACCTATCTTAAATATGTGTCGGCAGAGGATATCCATGTGTACAGCATTGATGAAGTCTTTATGGATGTGACCCACTATCTTTCGCTCAGCCGCCATGCGGACGGACAGCCGGTGACGGCGCGGCAGCTGGCAAAACAGATCATCCATGACGTTTTCAAGGCCACTGGGATTACGGCCACTGCCGGCATCGGAACCAACCTTTACCTGGCCAAGGTTGCCATGGATATTGTGGCCAAGCATGTAAAGGCAGACGCGGACGGCGCACGGATTGCCGAGCTGGATGAAATGCGGTACCGGCAGCTTCTCTGGGATCACCGGCCCCTCACTGATTTCTGGCGCGTTGGCCGGGGAATCGCCAAAAGGCTTGAAAAAAACGGGATGACCACCATGGGCGACGTGGCCCGGATGAGCCTGCAGGGCGGCCGCGCAAACCAAAATGGTGAAACGCTGCTTTACAATGAGTTCGGCATTGACGCGGAATTGCTCATCGACCACGCCTGGGGGATTGAGCCCTGCACCATGGCCGACATCAAAAGCTATCAACCCAGCACCCACTCCCTTTCCTCCGGCCAGGTGCTCCCGCGCGCTTATGACAGCGCCCAGGGAAGGCTGATCGTCCAGGAAATGGTGGAGCTGATGGCCTATGACCTGGTTGAAAAGGGCCTGGCCACGGCCAGTGTGACCCTGCATATCGGATATGACAGGGAAGGTCTCAAGGACAGCCGCTACGACGGCGGCGTTCATATTGACCACTTTGGCCGGGCCGTGCCGAAACCGGCCCACGGCACGGAAAAATTAACAGATGCAGGCGGCCAGCCGGTTTACAGCAGCTCGGCGAAGAAAATCACCCACGCCGCCATGACGCTCTATGACCGGATCATCGACAAAGGACTTATGCTGCGGAGAGTCTCTGTGACTTTTAACGACGTCGCGTCAGCCGCGGATCCTAAAGTAACCTGCCGGCAGCTCAGCCTGTTTGAAGAAGATACCCGGGAAAAGAAACTGGAAGAACAAGAGCAGAAAATGCAGCAGGCGCTGCTTAAAATAAAGCGCAAATACGGAAGCAACGCAGTCTTTAAAGGCATGAACCTGCAGGACGGCGCGACCACCCTGGAGCGCAATAACCAAATCGGCGGCCATAAGGCGTAAAGGACGCCGCCCGCGTTAAAAGGAGGTTTTGCCTCATGGGCAATTACGATGATATCATGAACCGGACACGGCCCGTTTCCGGCCGGCGCACGCACATGGCCAACGCGGACCGGGCAAAGCAGTTCTGCCCTTTTGCCGCACTGAAGGGCTACGAGGAAGCCCTCCGGCTAAAACAGGTAAAATACGAAAAAAGAATCGAATTGACGGACGACGCCAAAACGATTCTTGACCGCAAGCTCCATATTCTGGCTAAGCGGCTGAAGGACGGGCTGGAAACTGCTGTCACCGTCAGATATTTTGTGCCCAAAATAAAGCCGGAGGCCCCTGAAACGCCCCTTGGTTCCTACATGGAGATCACCGGCAGGGCCGAAAAAATCAAAGCGGAAGCCCGGACGCTCCAGATATCCGGGAAATCGCTTTTTATGGATGATATTGTGGATATCCGGGAGGCCCCGGATGGCGTATTTGAACCGGCGGACCACAGCTTTTGCGATCCCTGTGATTAATCGGTGTATCTTTTAAGCAGGCCTAACTCATCCATTCTTATCATGGCCTCAGCCTTACCAGAAGCGTTTAATTTTCTGTAAAGCTTAATCAAATCGACTTCTTCCTGAGAAATGATGGCTGTCGCCGGGTCTCCGTCTGACATTTCGACATCGTGTCCGGCCAGCCAGCCTTCTCTGACTTTCAAAACCTCCGCCATCTTTTTGATCCTTTCCGGATTTGGAGTAACCGCGCCGGCCGCATACTGGCACATCGCAGAAAAGCTTATGCCGCACGCTTTGCAGAGCGTGGCCTGGCGCATCTGGTTTAAACTCAATGCAATTTTGATACGGTCCCCTATTATTTCACTCATGATTCGCTCCTGACGCTTAGATACACAGGCTTTTGACGCCCTGTACCAATATTCCACTGAAATTCTTTTCGGATACTTTTGTATTTACTGTCAATTATAACACGATCCGTTTTGCGTTTAAAGAGCCAGTGGAAAATCATCTCTATGACAGCTTCAAGGAAAACTGCATATTATAGCAAGTATTTATTTTAATATAAAAACAACCGTTCTTTATCTAAATAAAAATAAAAGCCGACTTTTACTGCAGGCTTTTAATCATTATACGATAGTTGTTTTTTAAGGCTGCTAAACTACAATCAAATTCATATCATCCTTTACTTTTAACGTTTCCTATTTTATAAAGTCAGGATACATTAATTTACAACTTGCCTCTCACTACATAATTCGGATCATTCTTCTGTATTTTATCCATTATAAATGCTGAAATTCGTACTTTAATTTGATTTTATCGCCCCGGAAAACTACCTTTGAATATTCGTATGGTATATCGTTTTGTGCGAAAAGTATATCTTCAAGAATCAGCAGTGGATAGCTTTCTTCTACACGAAAAAGCTGGGATTCTTTCTTAGACGCTCTGACAAATTCCAGGGTCTCCTGTATGCGTGTTGGCAAAAGCTGGTATTCTTTCTCAAGAATTACGCAAAGCTGCTCATCCACCAGATCATGCCTTTCAATTCCCTCACATAATTGTACCGGAATATAAGAGTAATGCAGGCTAATGGGCTTACCTTTAAGATAACGCATACGCTCAATCAGCTTAACCGGTGCCGCCTCTGGCACGCGTAGTTTTCTTGAAACACTGGCGGAAGCCTGAATAATCGCAGAATCCAATAGTTTCGTCGTTGTTTCGTAGCCCATGCGTTCGAGTTGCTCCCGAAAGCCCATGTAAGCTAAGGATTCTGTCATAATTTTGGGCTCTGATACAAAAGTTCCCTTTCCCAAAACTCGATAAAGCACGCCCTCCTGAACCAAATTTTGACAAGCGGTTCGTATGGTCATACGGCTTAAACCGAACTCTTTGCTTAACTCGCTTTCAGAAGGGATGGCTGCCTGTGGTTTCCAAATACCATTATCAATATTATTACGAATCAGTTCCTCTAGCTGAATGTAAAGTGGCTTTGGATTATTTCTTTCAATACTGTTCATCATTAATCCTCCGGAAGATATGTGTCTATATCATACCATAAGATGCTTCTGTTTTTGCTCTTTTGTCTAATATATTTGATTTTATCGATACAAAAAAACTTCATGCTTGTTGTTCTTCATTAATATTAAGGGCATTCAGCTTTCCATATGATATTAAAATCGCCAGGAAATCTAAATGCCCTATTAAAATAATATCTAAATGTTATTTTTTACATTCCTCTAAAAATTCAGCATACTGCTGTACTAATTTACCTGCGCTTCTAGTTCCTACTAAACTTACCCCCATATGTTCAAACAAATACATTGCGGCAGGCAATGCAAAAGTTCTTGGAACACCTGATACTTTGATCTTAGTATCTCCTGATAAGTTTTCTTTCATTATTTTTACATGTTTAATATCCGGAAAAGCCTGCGACCCTGTAGCTGTCTTTACATAGGTAACTCCCTGCTCACAACAAATCTTTGTCAATGCAGCAATATCTTCATCTGATAAAAATCCGACTTCAAAAATCAATTTTGTATCGCAATCTTTGCCGCAAATTTCCACAAAATGTTTGATCTCATCGGTAACCAAAGCATAGTTTTTATCTTTAAGCGCTCCGATATTAACAACCATATCACAAGCCGTACAGCCAGCCTTAACCATTTCTTCCAATTCAAACAATTTTACTTTTGTCGCACATGCACCATAGGGGAAGCCAATGACGGCACTTGGGCCAACGCCACTTCCAGCCAGTTCCTTTTTGACTAATTCAATCCATGTAGAATTAACATTTACCGAGTTTACTTTGTACTCTGCCGCGGTCCTGCATGCATCAATGATGTCTGCTTCCTGAGCATCCGGCGCTAAATAAGCTAAATCAAAATGTTTTGCGAATTGTTCTACTGTTAACATAATTTTCTCCTTAAAATTTATATTTTACAGGATATCCTGTAAGAAATCGATTAATGAATCAACATCCATTTCCTTGGGATTGCTTGTCATGCTTGTACCTAAACTGCCTTTGGCAATCTCTGGAATGTCTTCTTTGGGAACTTTCAAAAACTTATAGTCTGGCTGGACACCAATCGCTTTATTTAAATCAAACAAGAATTTAATAGCCGCCTGTGTCCCTTCGCCTTCTTCTGCAAAGCGTTTTCCTGTAAGCGCTTCCCCCACTTTATCCAGTTTTTCTCCTGCAACGTCTGCGTTTAACTTGACAACATGAGGCAATGCAATACCACAGGCCTCACCATGACTGAGATGGTACCTGATTCCCATGGCCATACCAACACCATGCGCTGCTCCTAAACCAGAATTTGCAAAGGCCATGCCTCCAATTAAAGACGCTGCTGCCATTCCTTCTCTGGCTTCTAAATCCTCACCGTTTTCATAAGCTCTCTGAAGGTATTTTCCTGCTAATTCTATCCCTTTAATTGCCAGCGCATCGCTTACAGGTGTTGCCCTAAAGGTTATATATGCTTCGATTAAATGTGTCATGGCATCAATCCCTGAAGAAGCTGTTACTTTTGCAGGACAGCCAATGGTTAATACCGGATCGACAATGGCTACAGTTGCCACCATTTTGTCATCACGCATGGATCTTTTAAAACCAGCTGTTTTTGAACCAACTACTGCATTTTTAGTAACTTCACTGCCTGTCCCAGCTGTTGTTGGAATGGCAATAAAGGGTGCGGGTTCATTTACAACCTTTTTGCCTTTCCCAACGACTTCCAGATAGTCAATAACGGGTGCTCCATTTGTGATAAGTGCTGCAACTGCCTTGCCAACATCAATGTTACTGCCACCGCCAAGAGAAACTACTGCATCGCAACCATTTTTCATTGCAAAATCATAGACTTCATCGACAAGTTCAACGGTTGGTTCACCCTGTACATCTGAAAAAACAGCAAAGCCTGCACCAAGTTCGTCAATCTGTTTTGTAATTTTGTCCATTACCGGAGTTTTATAAAATGCCGGGTCAATAACTAAAAGAAAGTTTTTTCCCAGATGTCCGATATGCTGTTCAATTTCATCAATTGCGCCATTTTTCAGTACAATTTTTGAAGCTGTGTAAAATGAAAAATTCATTAGTAACCTCCTAGTTATATTTATTTTCCAAAATGTTCATCCTGGTATTGCTTAAGCGCTGGGAACACACGTTTTGATAAGTCTTCATACAGCATTCCGTATATTTTATATAATTCATCATAAACCTTAACATTTTCAGGAATTGGATCGACACGGTAATCTACCTGCACCATGTTTTCAATGGCTTCATGTACATCTTTATAAACACCGGCTCCAATCGCGGCAAAAATACCAGCGCCCAATGCAGTAGCCTCTTCACAGCGTACCGTTTCAATGCTTTTATTATAAACATCTGCCTGAATTTGATTCCATAACCGGCTTCTTGCACCGCCGCCAACAGATCTTAAAATTTTTGTTTTAAACCCGAGTGTTTTATCGGCGTCATCGATCATGCTTCTCATTTCATAACAGACGCCTTCCATAACCGATCTGCACACATCGGCCTTGGTGTGGGAAAAGGATAAGCCTGTAAAAGTTGCGCGCCCATTTTCATCAAATCTTGGACAGTCACAACCAGCCAGCCACGGTGTATAAATAACACCATTTGATCCTACAGGCGATTTTTGGGCAAGATCTGTCAACACTTCATAGATGTCTTTTTTCATCAAATCGGCATAAGCAACTTCAGTTTGTGAAAACAAGTCTCTATACCATCGAAAACTACTGGCTCCTGAACTGGAGCTGCCCTCTACTTGCCAGTGGCCTGTTCCTGCGTGTCCCATAATCGAAATCTTTCCTTCGGCGTGACGTACTGGTTTCGATGTATAGGCATGAATAACACCGGCTGTTCCTAAAACACCTGATATCATGCCATCTTTTGCTACTCCAGCGCCCACGGCAGCACAGCGCTGGTCTCCAGCTCCTGCATAAACCGGCGTTCCTTCAAGTAATCCCGTTAAAGACGCAACTTCAGCGCTCACAGTCCCTACAAAATCTCCTGGATCTTTACGTTCAGGATATTTGTTTATATCAATATCATAAAGCTTTGCTCTTTCCGGATCCAACTTAAATGTGTTGCCGTCCGCAATTTTGGTGTAGATTATGCCTGGAAGATCATCATAATAGTCTTTCTTATTTCCAGTAAAGGAACTGATCATTAAAGCTTCCATACCTATGAATTTATACGTTTTTTCGTATACTTCCGGTAAATGTTTTTTGATCCATAAGAATTTGGGCGTTGTGGCCAATGGCCCAAAGGGATAGCCGGTATAATTGTAGTCCTCTAAATCCGATATCCCCTGTTTAGATAAACATTCACGCATATATGGGAACATCTCTGCACCCCGGAAATCATTCCATAAAATAATACGATATAAGAAATTTCCATCTTTGTCGACAGGTACAAAGGTACAGCACATGTGTGAAAAAGAAATACCTGCTATGTCTTTCGGGTCCACTCCAGAATCAATGACCGCTGCTTTTGTAGAGCTGTATAATAAATCCACCACTTCTTTCGGATCTTGTTCTACACGCCCCGGCGCCGGAAAATACGTTGGTGTATTAAATGTTCCGCTTCCAACCATGCCACCTTTTTCATCAAAAACAACCGCCTTCGTGCCTGTTGTACCGATATCAATCGAAACAAAATATTTAGCCATAATAGCCTCCTTAATTAATTTTACTCCTTAAAAATTCTACCAACGAAAATCCTCAGAAATCTTTCCTTTTTCTCACCTCTTTTTATATCATTTTTAAATGACCTTTATTTAAAGAACGAAGTCCTTTATTTTCTCTGCTTTTTCAACCTTATAGGTTGAATCAATGCCTTCCAGTTTTTCCTTTTCCTCAAACCCGTATGTTACTGTACATATATCAATGCCTGCATTCCGGGCTGTTATACAATCCAGTTCTGCATCGCCAATCAAAATTGCTCTCTCTTTATCAATGGCACTGGCTTTTAAAATTTTTCGGATACACTCAGGATTAGGCTTTGGTTTTTCAACATCGTCTGCTGTTACAACAATGTCAAAATAACGATCAATCTTAAATATTTTTAATATCTTTTCGGTTGCGGTTCTTGTTTTATATGTTGCTATCGCCAAAACTTTATGCTTTTCATAATAGTATTTAATTAACTCAAAAATACCTGGATAGAGTTCTGAAAACACATGACAATTATTTGTATAATTCTGATTGAAACGTTCAAGAATCTCATGATCTATTAAATTCTTATTTTCATGGCCGAAACATTCTAATAAAATGTTTCTGGCTCCACCAATAATCTTGCTTTTTACAAATTCGTTGCTTCTTTGGGGAAATCCGTATTTATTAGCCAGGTAATTGACTGTTTGAGTAATATCCCCTGATGAATCAACCAGCGTTCCATCCATATCAAAAATAATCAAATCATAATTTTTTTCCATTGATACACCTGTTTTTATTGTGCGCCGTTTGCCGCGTTCATAAACCGGCGCTGATAGCTGATGACCTGATTGCAGGAGGTGAAGCGCGCCAGATAGGCTGGCTCTGCTGTGAT